>JBHJHK010000256.1:0-7875 GCA_050330975.1 Candidatus Competibacterales bacterium
AACCAGGGGCCAGAGCCCCATCCCGCGGCTGTAGCGGCCCCCGCGTCCCCGGGCCCCGCCCCCGATTCCGCCCCCACCTCGCCCCGCAGGGGCTCGGGCTCCCGGCGTTTCTCCAGCGTCTTTGGCACCCGGAGGCGATAGACCCCATGGCCAAGCACAAGGGGCGCGGTATGGCGTCCATCAACTACCCCATCGGCATGAACCTGGGCGGCGACCCCAGCCAAGCCCTGGTCCACGCCAACCCCACGGGCAAGTTCACCGTGTCGTTGTCTTCCATCGACCTGGGCCAGGGGATGAAATCCGTGGTGCGGCAGATCTGCGCCGAGAGTTTGGGGGTCCCGGTGGAAGACGTCTATGTGGATACCGCCGACAGCGATACCGGACCCCACTGCATGGGCAGTTTTGCCTCCCGGGGCACCCACCGGGTGGGCAACGCCGTGATCCGCGCCGCCACCGAGGCCCGGGGGGTGATGCTGGAGGCCGCCGCCGAGGAGCTGGAGGTGAGCCCTGCCGACCTCAAGACCGATGGCAAGGGCAACATCCAAGTCAAGGGTGCCCCCAGCCGTTCCATCACCACCAAAGAGGTGGCCATCGCCGCCCAGTTCCGCCAGGGGCGCACCCTGTCGGGGCGGGGGATCTTTTTAGTGCCCCTGTCGGACGTAGACCCCGAGACCGGCGAGATGAGTCCGGTGACCTGCTACGCCCACGCCTGCCTGGTGGCCGAAGTGGAGGTGGACGACGAGACCGGCGAAGTGACGCCCCTGGCCATGTACAGCGCCTACGAGGTGGGCCGGGCCCTCAATCCGCGCCTGGTCCAGCAGCAGCTCAGCGGCGGCGCCTGGATGGGGCTCAGTCACGCGTTGTTCGAGACCACCGAGCCCTACTACCCCGAGCGCCTCCACGGGCCACACGACTTCGGCGAGTACCTGATGCCGGGCCCCGGGGACATCTGCGACCACCACATCGCCGTGTTGGAGCGCCCGGCCCCCGACGGCCCCTTTGGCGGCAAGGGTCCCGGTGAGATGTGCGCCAATCAGGTGCTGCCGGCGGTGGCCAATGCCATCTACAACGCCGTGGGGGTGCGGATCGACGAACTGCCCATCACCCCGGAAAAGGTGTTGCGGGCCATCAAGGCCCGGGGCGAAGGGCGGTAAGCCCGTGGCGGTGCGCCCCAAGGTGGTGGGGATCGACGGCCCCGACGCCCTGGAACGGGCCCTGGAGGCGGCCCAGTACGTGGCTGACCCATCCCTGGCCACTGCCGCCTACCTGGCCCTGGCCCTGGGCAAGCCGTTGTTGCTGGAGGGGGTTCCCGGGGTGGGGAAGACCGAGGCCGCCAAGGCCCTGGCGGGGGTGTTGGGGCGGCGGCTGATCCGCCTCCAGTGCTACGAGGGCATCGACGCCGCCCACGCCCTCTACGACTGGAACTACCCCCGGCAGATGTTGGCCATCCGCAGGATGGGCGACGAGGATCTCGACCTCTACGGCGACACCTTTCTCATCGAGCGCCCCTTGCTCACCGCCTTGCGCACCCCGGGCAAGGCCGTGCTGCTCATCGATGAAATCGACCGGGCCGACCACGAGTTCGAGGCGTTTTTGCTGGAGTTTTTGTCGGATTTCCAGATTTCCATCCCCGAGCGGGGCACCATCCGGGCCCCCGAGCCCCCGGCGGTGATTCTCACTTCCAATCGCACCCGGGAACTCCACGACGCCCTGCGGCGGCGCTGTATCTACCACTGTATCGACTACCCCGCCCCGGAGCGAGAAGCGCAGATCATCCGGCTTCGGGCCAGTGCCGTGGCGGCGGCCACGGCACTGGCGGTGGCCAACGCCGTGGGGGCCCTGCGACAAGAGCCCCTGGCCAAGCCCCCGGGGGTGGCCGAGGCTGTGGACTGGGCCCAGGCCGCCACCCTCCTCAAGACCCCTCACAACAGCTGGCCCGAGGTGCTCAAACAATCCGTGGGCGCCGCCGTCAAGGACCGCGACGACTTGGACTATCTGGCGGGGCGTCTGGATCCCCTCCTGGCCGAGGCCACCCGGTGACCGGGGCGACGCTGCCCGGGGCCGTCGCCCCCCTGGTGGCCTTTGGCCAGCGCCTGCGGCGCCACGGCTTTGCCGTCGCCCCGGAGCAGACCATAGCCTGGTTGGCCGCCGTGCAGCTGCTGGGCCCCCGCCACATGGGGGATCTGTACCGGGCGGCGGTGGCCACCCTGGCCCCGCCCCCGGAGCGGCTGGGGGAGTTCGACGCCTTGTTCCAGGCCCATTTTTACTCGGTGGCCACACCCGTCGCCGGGGGGGAGGCCGACTCCGGCCCCGACGAGCCCGCCTCGGTGGTGGAGGAAGCGGCGCTGGAGCTAGACGCCCCCGGGGATGAACCCTTTGAAGGGGGAGCCCAGGCGGCGGCTGCGGAGCGGTTGGCCCAGCGCCAGTTCGCCCCCAACGGCGGGGAGGCCGCCCTGGCCCGCTTGCAGCGCTTGGGCCCGGGGCGTCTGCCCCGGCGCCGGGGCTATCGCAGCCGCCCGGCCCGCCGGGGGGAGGGGATCCACGGCCCCCGGGCCCTGCGCTCGGCCCTGCGCCACGACGGCGAGGTGCTGAGCCTACCCCGCCGCCAGCGCCGTCCCCGCCAGCGCCCCTTGCTGTTGCTCATCGATGTCTCGGGTTCCATGAAGGATTACACCGCCAGCTATTTGGCCGCGGCCCACACCCTGGTCCAGGTGGCCGATCGCTGTGAAGTGTTTACCCTGGGCACCCGTTTGACCCGCATTACCCGGCCCTTGCGGGTGCGCCAGCGAGCCAAGGCCCTCCAGGAGGCCTCGGGCCTAGTGGCGGACTGGGACGGGGGAACCCGCCTGGGAGAGGCCCTCCAGGGATTTTTGGCCCTGCCCCGCTACCTGGGATTGGCCCGGGGCGCCGCCGTGGTGGTCCTCTCCGACGGCCTGGAGCGGGGTGACCCAAAAGCGTTGGTCAACGCCGTCCAACGGCTGACCCACCTGGCTTGGCGGGTCACCTGGCTGACCCCCCTGGCGGCCGATTCCCAATTTCGTCCGGCGACGGCGGCCCTGACTTCCCTGGCGAGTCTGGTGGAGCTGGGGGACGGCAGCAACCTGCCGCGTCTGTGCCATCACCTGTTAACCCTAGACGGAGGGCGCCTATGATCACGGCCATCGATGCTCACCACCACATCTGGCGCCGGGACGACCTTCCCTGGTTGTCGGGCCCCATGGAACCGCGGATCTTTGGCCCCTATGGAGCCATCCGCCGGGATTACCCCATGGAAGAGTACTTCGAGGACATCGCCCGCTCGGAGGTCACCCGCTCGGTCTACGTCCAGGCCAACTGGCCCCCAGATCGCTTTGAAGACGAAGTGGCCTGGGTGCAGGGGGTGGCCGACGACTGTGGTTGGCCCCAGGCCATCGTCGGCTACGCCGACGTCACCGTCGCCGATGTCCGCCCCCAGCTGGACCGCTTGGCCCAGTATTCCCGGGTGCGGGGGGTGCGGATGCAGCTCCACTGGCACCGAGACCCCAGTTACTGCTTTGCAGCGACCCCCGACCTGGCCCGCGACCCCACCGTGCAGCGCAACATCGCCCACTTGGGGGATTATGGCTTTGGCTTTGAGCTCCAGGTCTTCGCCCCCCAGATGGCGGGGGCGGCGGAGCTGGTGGCGGCCTGCCCTGGGGTGACCTTTGTCCTCCAACACGCCGGGATGCTGGAGGACACCAGCCCCGCGGGGCTGGCGACTTGGCGGGCGGGGATGGCGACCCTGGCGGCGGCGCCCAACCTGGTGGTCAAGCTGTCGGGCTTGGGGACCTTTCTCCGCCGCAACGACCCCCAGCACATCGCCACCGTGGCGGGGGAGGTGGTGGAGATGTTCGGCGCCGAGCGCTGTCTGTTTGGCTCCAACTTTCCCATTGAAAAACTGTGGACCGACTACGAGACCCTGGTGTCTGCCTACCGCCGGGCGCTGTCGACCCTGGACGAGCAGGTCGCCCGCGCCGTCCTTTGGGACACCGCGGCCCGGGTCTACCGCATTGCCTAACCGCCAAAGGCCATCGTCTATGACCCACCACTTGGCCCTGCGCCCCGAATTTGCCGAACTCGTCGACCCAGAAGCCCCAGTGGTGAAGATTCAGGGGGGCTTTGCCTTCACCGAGGGGCCCATCTGGCACCCCGGGGAGGGGTTTTTGCTGTTTTCCGATATGCCCAACGATGTGCGCCGCCGCTGGGACCCACTAGGTGGGGTGCAAGAGGTCCTGCGGCCGGCCAACAAGTGCAACGGCATGACCTACGACGCCGAGCTGCGCCTGGTGGTCTGCGAGCACGCCAGTTCGTCGTTGGTGCGGTTTGACAGCAACGGCCGGCGTCAGGTGTTGGCCTCCCACTTCGAGGGCAAGGAGCTCAACAGCCCCAACGACGTGGTGGTGGCCGGGGACGGTAGCATCTATTTCACCGACCCCTGGTATGGACGCATGGCGGTGATCGGGGTCGAGCGGCCCCGGGAGTTGGGTTGGCAGGGGGTGTTTCGCTGGCGGCCCACAGACAGAGGCGGCGAGTTGAGCCTGGTGGTGAATCGCTACGAGTTCGCCATGCCCAACGGGCTGTGTTTTAGCCCCGACGAGACCCTCCTCTACATCAACGACACCGAGCGGGCCTTGATCAAGGTCTACCAGGTGGACGAGGGGGGTGGGCTGCGGCGAGGGCGCTTTTTCGCCAGCGGCATCCGTTCGGCCACCGAGCCCGGGGTGCCCGATGGCATGAAGTGCGATGCCCGGGGCAACGTTTGGGTCACGGCCCCCGGGGGGGTGTGGATCTATTCCCCCAAGGGGGAATTGCTGGGCAAGTTGCGGGTGCCGGAGTTGGTGGCCAACCTCCACTGGGGGGGGCGGGATTTTCTCAGCTTATTTCTGTGCGCTTCCACCTCGGTGTACCGGGTCGAAACCCGCATTGGCCCCCGCCAGGAGCCGTTTATGGCGGCCTGGGGGCGGGCTGTCGCCCATGACGCCAAGGCGTCGAGTGCCTCGGCGTCAGCTAGAGCCAACGATGCCTTTGCCCTGGAACCGGCCCGCTGTGCCCTGATCCTCCAGGACATGCAAAACGACGTGGTGGCCGACGGCGGTGCCTTTGCCGCCTCGGGGGCCCCCGACCACGCCCGGCGGCAAAACGTCATCGCCAATTTGGCCAGGCTTGCCGAGGTGTGTCGCGCCAAAGGGGTGATGGTTATCCACGTCTGGTTTGTGGTGGAGCCCGGCGCCCCGGGGCTGACCCTCAATGCGCCGTTGTTCGAAGGGGTAGTGGACAACAAGGCCCTGGTAAAGGGCAGTTGGGGGGCGGAGCCCGTGGCGGCCCTCAAACCGCATCCCGGGGACTTTGTGGTGGAGAAGATGCGCATGAGCGCCTTTGAGGGCACGCGGTTGGAAACTATCCTCAAGGCCCAGGGGCGGGATATTCTCATCAACACTGGGGCCTGGACCAACATGTCCGTAGAGCACACCGCCCGCACCGCCGCCGACAAGGGCTATTTTGTGGTGGTGCCCGAGGACGGCTGCTCCACCATGAATGCCGATTGGCATCGGGCTTCCGTGGACTACGGGTTGCAGAACGTGGCGGCGGTGACCGATGTGGAGGGGGTGATTGGGGCGTTGGGTTAGCCGTTGGCGGTTTTCGTCGCCATGGTGTTATCCCTAGGGTTCTCCCGAGCCGAGACGGGGGCTGATAGTAGTATAGTGGAGTGAAGTGAAATGAAAATTTGCCCAGCAGCTCCATGGGAGGCCACTCGTGCAAGCATACCGCGTTGAAACCACCGTCGCTCCTGATGGTTCCGTTGTCATTCGCCAGTTGCCGGTGAACCCCGGTGATGTAGTTGAGGTTATTGTTTTGGTGCAAGAGCGAAAAAAAACCCCGCAGCAGCGGTATCCCCTGCAGGGAACACCTATTACCTATCACAACCCCACCGAGCCGGTTGCGGAAGATGAATGGAAGGCGTTGCCATGATTATGCTCGATACCCATATCTGGATATGGTGGGTTCACGATGACCAGCAGTTACCGCAAGAATACAAAGAGTATATTGAGCAGATCCAACAAAATGGCATTGGAATAAGTGCTATTTCATGTTGGGAGGTGGCGAAGCTCGTCGAATATGGCCGGTTGACGTTGCCCCTAGCCATCGCCGATTGGTTTGATCAGGCGCTTGTCTATCCCGGTGTTAGTCTATTGGGGTTAACGCCATCCATCGCCATCGAATCCAAACAGATGCCGCTTCCCTTTCACAAAGATCCCGTTGACCAGCTCATTGTGGCAACGGCCCGGGTCTACGATGTGCCCCTGGTAACCGTCGATGGAAAAATCCGCCAGTACCCCTATGTGCGGTTTGCGCCATGAACTTTGCTAGTTAGGTATCGCCGTGGGATTAAATACTAGACCCCTCTTGGGGCTGCGGTGAGACCTCTGGGTCGGTCATCTGGAAACAGCGCCATCCGCTCGAGCTTCTGAAAGCTCCCCTGGCCGCTGGCCTGGTTGTAACTACCCCGGCCCAAGGGCCGGAGCGTGGCGGGTGACGGCCTCGATGCTACCCCGAGCCAAGCAGAGCCCTGAGCGCTGTGGGGGTATCCAGGTCGACCTGCTCCAGGGTTTTCGGCCCTTCGCCCGGCTTGCGAAACCGAGCCGTTGCTTCCAATTCCCGGGCGAGGTTGTCGTTGCCGGTTTGCGAGGGCTGGGCGGGTATCGTCTGGCCAGGGGGCGCTTTGGGATTGTAGCCGATCTGGGTGTACACCTTACTTTTGTGCTATCTTCGCTTTCGCACAATTCTATGATGTGTCCTTGGTCAGCAAGCCATGGTACGGGTTGAGACTGCGCGGAAGGATACCATTTCGCGCATACGCCAAAGAAATGCTGAATGTATAAGCAGTGGGTTTTTTGTTCGCCCTTAGTTAACTACTGGTTCTTTCTGGTAGTGCGTGAAACATGCAAACCAACGTAACGGTAAGAATAACCATGCCCATTCAAAAAGCTGTATTGATCTTGGCTCTGTCTTTTCTGCCAACGGTTCATGCCTTCGACTTGTTGAAAGAAACTGAGGAGCTCGGCAAGTCAGCCGGTGAAATTGTCGACCGCCAAGTCAAAGATGCCGAGGATACGGTTGACACGGTGGTCGGCAACAAAAAAGCTGCCCCCCAGGCCGAAAGAGCAGCCATCGATAAAATGGCTGGCGGATCTTTGAATAAGTTGTTCTCTCAAGATACTGGTGCCAAGCAGGCCTTCGAAAAATCCTACGGCTATGCTGTATTCGACTCTGAAGCTTCCTCCTTCGGATTCACCACCACCGGCGACGGCAGGGGTGTGGCCATCAAGCGCAATGCCGATTACCGCACCTACATGAAAATGTTTTCCGCTGGCGTCGATGTTGGAGTGGGTATCCAGTATTTCCAAATGATCTTTCTTTTTCCCAACGAAGCCACCTTCAACAATTTCGTCGAGGTGGGTTGGGATGCTGACGCAGATGTGACGGGCGCCGCGGGCAAGGACGGCGAATCCAAGCATGTTGTACTGGCTAATGGTGTCAGTGTCTATAAACTCAACGAGAACGGCATCATGCTCGACGCCAGTCTGACCGGCACAAAGTATTTTCAATCAAAAGAACTCAATGCTGGACGGTGATTGCAAGCGCGTAGCCGTGCATTTTGGCATATTCACAAAGAATAGGCGCTCTAGGAAAGTCGGTCGATTTTCCTGATAGACCAATTTCCCCTCTGTGCTGCGCGCAAAAGGGCTCCTTTTTGCGCGGTGGCCCCGGGGCCCATAGGGGTGGGGGTTTGTGCCCGGGGCCCCGGGAAGGGGCGCCGGGGCGGGGAGGCAATTTTACCCCACCCCCCCTCGGGGG
>JBHJHK010000257.1:0-3109 GCA_050330975.1 Candidatus Competibacterales bacterium
ACACCAGGGAAGATGCCCTGTCGCTCAACGCCTACATCGAACTCTACGGCCGCCACCACTACCCCAAGGCATAACGGCCGTCCCCACGCCCAATCAGTTTTGAGAAACACCCAGGTCCAACGGTGGTGCCGCTGGACTCCCCCCAGGGCCCAGGCTTCGCCCTCAGGTTCCGCCGAGCCAAGGGGGCACGGGTAAGCCCTTGCTCTCCAGGAAGGCCGGATTAAACAATTTGGACTGATAGCGGGTGCCAGAATCACACAAGATGGTGACGATGGTCTTCCCCGGCCCCAGATCCCGGGCGAGACCCATGGCGCCGGCGACGTTGATCCCACTGGAACTCCCCAGACACAGGCCCTCTTCTTTGAGGAGGTCAAAACACACCGTCAAGGCCTCGGCATCGGGAATCCGATAGGCTCGGTCCACCTGAGCTCGGGCGACATTGGCCGTCACCCGCCCAAGGCCAATGCCTTCGGTGATGGAGTTGCCCTCGCTTTTGAGCTCACCGGTGGTGAAATAGCTGTACATGGCCGCCCCTAGGGGATCGGCGACGCCGATGGTGATCTCGGGATTTTGCCCCTTGAGGTAGTGACTGACCCCTCCCAAGGTGCCACCTGTACCCACGGCACAAATAAAAGCATCGACAGTGCCGTCAGTCTGCTGCCAGATCTCGGGGCCAGTGCTTTTGACGTGTCCCTCGCTATTGGCGGTGTTCTCCCACTGGTTGGCCCAGAAGACCCCTTGGGGATGGGTGGCCGCCAGCTCCTCCGCCAGACGCTTGGACACGTGGATGTAGTTGTTGGGGTCTTTAAAGGGGGCAGCGGGCACCTCTTTGAGCTCGGCGCCGCACAACCGCAACATGTCTTTTTTCTCTTGAGATTGGGTTTCGGGGATGACGATCACCGTTCGATAGCCCCGGGCGTTGCCCACCAGCGTCAAACCGATACCAGTGTTGCCCGCCGTACCCTCGACGATGATCCCCCCGGGCTGCAAGACACCCCGTGCTTCGGCATCGAGGACCATGTATAGCGCCGCGCGATCTTTTACCGAACCGCCGGGGTTGAGAAACTCTGCCTTGCCGAGAATCGTACAACCGGTGAGCGTTGACGCCTTGCGCAGCCGAATGAGGGGCGTGTTGCCGACGGTGTCGGCAAAGTCCTGGCGGATGTTCATGGTCTTCAACCCTCTGGCTTGGAGCATTGTAAAATTTGCTCGATTTTGAAACTTTTACAATGCCGATTTTTTCTTTGTGGAACATGGACCTGAGCAAAATTGTCTCAGCGATTTGCGGGATTTTTTAACCCTTTTGCCATTCTAGAGAAATCACTATGCAAAGACGACGTTTGTTGGCGACCCTCAGCGGCTTTGCCGCCGCCTTCATCGCCCCGCGCCTCTACAGCCAAGCCGGCGGTTCTGCTGCCACCTCCCGGGGAGTAGACCTGGCGTCCCTCCAGAGCCGGTGGCGTCAGCTACTGCCCAAGGGCATGTCGGTGCCCACCGTCGACGATCCCTTGTCGGTGAGTCGGGAACAATGGCGCCAGCAGCTGTCACCGGCCGCCTTTGACGTGCTGTTCAAAGAGGGCACCGAACGGCCCTTTACCAGTCCCCTCAACGACGAAAAGCGCCCAGGTGTCTACCTGTGTGCCGCCTGTGATCTACCGCTGTTCACCTCGGACATGAAGTACGATAGCGGCACCGGCTGGCCGAGCTTCTTCACCCACATCCCCGGCCATTTTGGCACCAAGGCGGACTACAAGTTGATTTGGCCCCGCACGGAATATCACTGCGCCCGCTGTGGTGGCCACCAAGGCCACGTCTTCCGAGATGGACCACCGCCCACGGGCGAGCGTTGGTGCAACAACGGCGTCGCCCTCAAGTTCGTCGCCGCCGATGGCCCGGCGTCGGATGGACCGACGTCGGGTGATGCGTCTTAAACCCCTTTACCCCGAGAGGATCTTCCCATGACATCACTATTCCATCGCTTGTTCCTCGGCGGCGTCGCCGGTTTGCTGGTGTGGGTGGGCGTCGGCAGCCTGAACTGGCAGGACACCTCCCAGGCCGCCGAACCAGAGGCCGCCGAGGCCTCAAACCCCGATGGTCTGGCCACGGCCATTTTCGCCGGGGGTTGTTTTTGGTGTATGGAGCCCCCCTACGACAAGCTCGACGGCGTGGCCTCCACTACCTCGGGCTACATCGGTGGCCAAGTGGAAAATCCCACCTATCAGCAGGTCGTTGCCGGCAACACGGGTCACGCCGAGGCGGTCCTGGTGCGCTACGACCCCGCCGTGGTGTCCTACGAAAAGCTCCTGGAGGTGTTTTGGCGCAACATCGACCCCCTGGCGGTGGATCGCCAGTTCTGCGACCGCGGCAACCAGTATCGCTCGGCGATCTTTCCCCTCGGCTCCGAGCAGCGGCGCCTGGCCGAGGCCTCCAAGCGGGCACTGGTGGACTCCGAGCGCTTTGATCAGCCCATAGCCACCACCATCGAAACGGCGACGACGTTTTACCCCGCCGAGGATTACCACCAGGACTACTACCAGAAAAATCCCCTGCGCTATAAGTTCTACCGCTACGCCTGCGGTCGCGACCAGCGCCTGGAAGAGCTGTGGGGAGACGCCTCCTAAGGATTTGGCCAGGGCGTCTCGCCAAACCCTCAGCCGCTCCCCTGGTCGGCCACCCGCACCACCACCTGGTCTGGGCGGCGCCGGGGGTCAAAGGCCATGGCCAACAATTCCCGGGCCACGTGGTCCGGGCTGTTGAAACGGCCTTCGGCCTTGAGCTGGTGAAACTTGGCCACGGCGGGAAACTGCTCCACCGTGGCGCCGCGGATGCGCCGTTGCATATCGGTGTCCACCACCCCGGGGGCCACGGCGTGGACCCGCAAGGGCGTATCGGCTTCCTCCAAGGCCACGGCTTCGCTAAAACGGTCCACCGCCGCCTTAGAAGCGCAGTAGGCACTCCAGCCGGCGTAGGCGTTTTGGGCGGCACCCGAGGAGATGTTAATCAGCACCCCACCACCCCCCACCCGGCGCCGGTGGTGGACGTAGACCTGGGTGCCGTGGACCACCCCCAACACGTTGATGGCCAACACGTGGGCAAAGCACCCCCGGTC
>JBHJHK010000258.1:0-3445 GCA_050330975.1 Candidatus Competibacterales bacterium
GGCGTGCTGGAGGGGCGTCACCAAATAGCCTTATTGGTCTTCCAGGGGCGGGCGATTGAACAGCACATACCCCACGGCCCCCAACCCGGCGACCCCTAGGAGATACCCCACCCAGCGGCTCAAGCCATGGCTGGGTGCGAATAAGAACAGCCAGGGCAAGGCCAGGGCCAGGTGGCAGGGGCGGCTGATGAGGTGGGGGACCAGCCCCACAAACACCAGTCCCAGGTGGAAGACGACGGAGAGGGTCGCTAGCAGGAGGGCCAGGGTCGCCATGGAGGGCTGGGGTCAGCGCAGGGCGTCGGGCAAAGGAATCCCCGCGTCTTGATAGTAGCGCTGGGCGCCGGGGTGGAGGGGAACCGCCAGGGTGGCCAACAACTCCGGTGTCACTCCCTGCCACCAGCCACTGGAGCGGGCCATGGCGTCCTTGCGGGTCCAAAAGGCCTCGGTGACGGCGTAGGCCGTGGCTTCGTCCATGGCCGCCAGGGTGTAGGCCCCCACGGGCAAGGAAATGGTGGTGGTGGGGGCGTCTACCCCACTGTAGGTGCCGGCGGGGATCTCGATGGGGGTGCCCTTGACCTGTTGTAGCTGCCCTTCGTCCAACGACAACAGGTGGATGGGCATGGCGGCGGCGGCTTCCACCACGTTGGGGGCGGGGAAGGAGCCGGCGGTGGCAAAGCCGTCCACCTGGCCATTTTTCAGGGCTGGCACGGCGGCGTTGAGCTCGCTGTCCAGGAGTTGGACCCGCTCCTCTAGCCCCAGGGAGGCGAATACTTCGGCGGCCTTGCGGGCGCCAAAGCTGCCCTTGCCGATCAAAAACCGCTGGCCGTCGAAGTCGGCGAAGCCCTCGACGCCGCTGTCGGCCCCCATCACAAAGTGCATGGTGAGGGAGGGGATGGGGAACAGACTCCGCAGGTCGCTGTAGTCGGCGTCGGCGCGGAAGGGCTCCGTCCCCTCCAGGGCCCGCTGGATCAGCGACGGCGGCGAGGTGAAGACATAGGACGCCCCCCGGCGGCGGGCTTCCTTGACGTTTTGCACCGAACCCTGGCTTTCCTCCACGGTGACCAGGACTTGGCCGTCGGTGGCGGCTTTGATGGCCTCGGCGATCTGCACGGCCATTTGGTAGTAAGACGAGGTGGATTTGGCGGATTTATAGGTGATCCGGGTCTGGGCGACCCCTGTCAGGGGTAGGCAGGCCAGGGTGACGGCCAGCAATAAGCTCAGGCGCAGGGCGCTGGACATGGGGTGTAACTCCTCGTTGATGGTGGCTCGCTGGTGGTGGGACAGCGCGGTGGGCCTTGGCATCTCGTCTTCGACGCCACCGGCCGCGCCCTGGCAGTTAAGGCCAGCGGTGGAGGGATGTCTAGCCCCGCCCAATATTGAGTCACCTTTCGCCCGCGCCATCGGGCGTGGGAGCGGGGCCGGGGGTGAGGGCCCTCGTCCTCAGGGATGGGCGTTGATCTTGGGGTGGAAGGTGGACATGCTTGGGGCAATCTGAGGCCAACTAGGGCCGCCTCCGCCGGGCTGCCGTGGTTGGGATTCGAGGCGCGGCATTGGCTCAGGGTAGGATGAGCGGTGTGGTGCCCTGGGTCTCGATCGCCCTCAAGCCAGTTTTAACTGGATTGACTGTTGTTGTTGTCAATTCATGTGCCGGATAGCTATCGAGCCACCGGATAACACGCTTTTCAGGATTTGCTTTAATCGCTTCAGAGATGACATTGGTATCAAGAATAATCATATTTACCTGAAATCAGGTGGATTATCATCAAGAACAGGCGGATGTTCTGGCAAATTGATACCGTTTTCTTTTCCAAAGAATTGTAATTATATTGTTGACACTTATCTTTACTCTTCAAGGCTGTGGTCAGTTTTTACAAACTTCACGGTCGCTCAGACAGGTTGCTCACGACATCGAGCAATTAGCTGGTGAAATCAAAAGCATTTCGCAATCCATTTCTCGCCACGATAACGCAATGGCCTCTTCGCTCAAAAACGACGAACCCCTAGGCTCGCTCAAAAAACAAATCAATAACTTCGCGAGGAACTGGAAATCTGTAAATATCACTTGCGCACAATGCAGAATCTTGAGGAAGGAAGCTGGAATGAGTGGATCTCGTTCCAAATCTCCAAGCATTTTACGCGATGGCAATGCGCCTACCGAGCCAATGAAGCCCTAGAAGTTTTGGAGAGCTTTGACAGATACCAGCGAGATTTTGCTGAGACTCTTGATATAAAAGACAACGAAGATCATTTATTTTTAATTGATAGAAAACCATCTTATCCTTCTTTTTTCTTCTCCGAAGAGGAAAATTTCTGCCAAGCCTTAGAAGAGTTTGTCGACACTCACCAAAAAATACAACAGCCCATATAAGCGCCGAGTCCGTGTTAACCTGGGCCTTCCTTCACTGTGGCAAAAAAACCCAAGGAGCCCAGGGCCTGTGGCGATGCTCAACCAACGCCTAACGACGCTGTTTAACCGCTACGACCGGGTGGCCGAGCCGGTGTGCTTCGCCATCCGCCAGATCTTACCGTTGTTTTTTCCCGGTAGTCGGGGATTGTTAGAGCTGCTGGCCGATGCCTTGGGGACGGCTCAAGACACTTGGCAAGACAACCGCCGCCTCGACGCCCCCCTGGCCGCTACGGCGGAACAGGCGAACCATTTGGAGCGGATGCTCAAGGTGGTGAGCGAAGACTTGGACGAACTGTTCGATCGGGTGGTGGCCCTCCACGGTCGGCCCGATGCCAGTGCCGCCGCAGCGGCGGCCATTGAGGGTTATCGAAAGGAAAACCTCCAACAGTGGCTGCGGGCCGAGGGCAAGCTTGAGGAGATCGCCAGTCAGTTGGCCCAGGTGCTGACGACCGTCCGGGGGATTGAGATACGCACCCTGGATATTCAAACCCTCCTCGGTGTCCTGCGCCAGCAGTACGCCACGGGGCAGCAGCAGACGGAGAAGGAGTTACTCGAGCTCGGCGAGAATGTAAAGCAGCTCCTGGACCGTCTCCCCGAGCAAGTCAAAGGCCCCGTCTCGCCGTCCCTCACCCAGGTTATCCCCGATGAGAGACAGCGCCAGCTGGTGAGGGATCTCCTGCGCCAGTATCACGCCCTGCCGCCCAAGGCCCAGGGTCAGGTGCCGGCGTTGGTCAATGGGCTGGGAAAACTGGTGTTGGGCAGTGGCGATGCCGAGGCGGCGGAGGCGGCCTTTGTCCATGCGGCGTCTGAACTGGTGGAGCCATGGGCCAAGGCAGAGGCGTATTACATGGCCTACCAAGCGGCCTTGGAGGTGGCCCATAGAGCCAAGTATCAAGGTCGCCATGGGTCCACCCTTTGGGAAGGGGCCTTTGCCCATCTGCAACAGGCCATCGTTCACGATCCCCAGCGGTTTTCCCCTTGCCCCTCGCGCTATGTGCTGGAGGAGATTTTGGGGGCGGGGGGGTTTGGGGTGGAGTT
>JBHJHK010000259.1:0-20468 GCA_050330975.1 Candidatus Competibacterales bacterium
GCCGCGCAGGCGGGCGCCCCCCGCCCCCACGCGCCCGGGGGCGCCTGCCGGCCCTGGGCGGGGGGGCGCGTTGGCGTTGGCTTGGGGGTGGGGCGGGGCGTCTTGGTGCTGGAAGAACTCGAGTACGCCAAGCGGCGCGGGGCGACCCCCTACGCCGAGGTATTGGGGTTTGGCATGAGTGGCGACGCCTACCACATGACGGCCCCCGAAGCCAACGGCGACGGGGCTCGTCGCTGTATGGTCAACGCCCTGCGAGACGCCGGCTTGTCTCCGGAGCAGGTGGATTACATCAACGCCCACGCCACCTCGACCCAGGTGGGGGATCTAGCCGAAGCCCGGGCCGTCGAGGCGCTGTTGGGGGAGCGGGCCCAGCGGATACCCGTGAGCTCCACCAAGTCCATGACCGGCCACCTGTTGGGGGCGGCGGGGGGCATTGAGGCCATCTTTACAGTCCTAGCCCTGGGGGATGGTGTGGCCCCTCCCACCATCAACCTCCACGACGTGGACCCCGAGTGCCGCCTCAACTGCGTGCCCTTTGAGCCCCAGAGTCACCCCATGGCCGTGGCGTTGTCCAATTCCTTTGGCTTTGTCGGCACCAATGCCACCGTGGTGTTCGGCGCCCGCCCATGAGCGCTTCCACCTTTGGATCGTGGGGGAGTGGGACTCGAGGTCCGGGAATGGCTGTCCTCCCCGGCCCCTTGGGGCGGGGGTGAGGACGCGAGTGCCGTGGCGATCCTGCGCCTCATTTTAGCCCTCCTCGGCGGCTTGGCCATGGTGGTGGCGGCGGCGGGTTTTGCCCAGTATCAAGCCGTCCTCGACAGCCCCCTGGACCTCCCCGCCGATGGGGCGACCCTAGAGGTGCCCTCGGGCCAGGCCTTTGCCACCCTCGCTCGGGAATTGGAGACCCGCGGTTGGTTGCGGGACGCCGCCTATTTGCGCCTCCACGGTCGCCTGAGTGGTCTGGCCACCCGCATCCAGGCGGGAGAATACGCCCTGGCCCCCACCACCACCCCGAGGCAACTCCTCGCCATGTTGGCGACGGGCCAGGTGCGCCTCCACGCCCTCACCGTCGTCGAGGGTTGGACCTTTGCCCAACTGCGGGCCGCCGTCGCCGCCCATCCCAAGCTGCGCCCCACCCTCGCCGGTCTCGACGCTTCGGCCATTATGGCGCGCCTCGGGCGGCCGGGGGAGCATCCCGAGGGGCGATTTTTCCCCGACACCTATTACTTTCCCGCCAATACCACGGATCTCGCCTTTCTCCGCCGGGCCTACGCCACCATGGAAGAGCGCTTGGCGGCCACCTGGGCCCAGCGCAGCCCTGACTTGCCCCTGGAGACTCCCTACCAGGCGCTGATTTTGGCCTCCATCATCGAAAAGGAAACCGGCCAAGCCGGCGAGCGGGCCGAGATTGCCGGGGTGTTTGTGCGCCGGTTGCGCAAGGGCATGCGGCTCCAGACCGACCCCACGGTGATCTACGGTCTCGGGGATGCCTTTGACGGCAATTTGACTCGAGCTCACCTGCGCCAGGATACGCCCTACAATACCTACACCCGCCACGGTTTGACCCCCACCCCCATCGCTTTGCCGGGGGCGGCGGCGTTGGCGGCGGCGGTGAACCCAGCCCCGGGGGACACCTACTATTTCGTCGCCCGGGGGGATGGGAGCCACGCGTTTTCCCGCACCCTCCAAGAGCACAACCGCGCCGTGCGGCGCTATCAACTGGGCCAGTAGTGAGGGGGCGGTTTATCACCTTTGAGGGCCTCGATGGGGGGGGCAAATCCACCCAGTCGGCGCGCTTGGAGGAGTATCTGCAGTCCCGGGGTCTGACGGTGGTGACCACCCGGGAGCCCGGGGGGACGCCGGGGGGGGAGGCGTTGCGGGATTTATTGTTGGATCCCGCCGGCCCTATGCCCGGGGTCGACGCCGAACTGCTGATGCTCTTTGCCGCTCGGGCCGAACACCTCCAGCGGGTGATCGAGCCGGCCTTGGCGGCTGGAAAATGGGTGCTGTGTGACCGCTTTACCGACGCCACCTACGCCTATCAGGGCGGGGGGCGGGGGGTGGCTTGGTCGCGCATCGCCATCCTAGAGACATGGGTGTTGGGCGACGTGCGCCCAGACCTCACGGTGTGGCTGGACCTCCCCGTGGCCGCCGCCCGCCGGCGCATCGCGGGTAGAGACCGCTTTGAAGGCCAAGACGGCGATTTTTTCCAGCGGGTCCACGCCGCCTATCAACGCTTGAGCCAGCGCTATCCCCAGCGCATTCGGATGGTGGCAGACCCCCAAGGTGTGCGAACCGCCGACGACATTGCCACCGAGGTGGCCGCCCTGGTGGCTCCCTGGCTGGCGTGACGCGGAGGTGACGGGGTCTCTGGAGTTCGGGTGGTGACCGACAGTTCCTCTGTGGACGGGGGCCTCGACGAAGGCCCACTGCCCTGGCACCGGCCTTTGTGGCGCCAGGTGGCCGCTTGGCATCGCCGGGCACGCTTTCCCCACGGCGTGCTGTGCACCGGCCCCCCCGGGGTGGGCAAAGAGGCCTTCGCCCGCCGCTTGGCCCAGGGCTTGTTGTGTAGCACCCACCGCGACGGTCAGCCCTGCGGGGCGTGTCGCAGCTGCAAGTTGTGGGCCGTGGGCCACCACCCCGATGGCGTCCTCATCGCCCCGGAGGCCGACGACAAAGCCATCAAGGTAGAGGCCATCCGCGGGCTCGGGGAATTCATGGCCCACACTGCCAACGCCGGGGTCAAGGTGGCGCTGATGCTGGCGGCTCATCACCTCAACCCATCGGCGGCCAACGCCCTCCTCAAGACCCTGGAGGAGCCCCCGGGCAATGGGGTGTTGCTGTTGGTGACGGCCTTTCCCGGTCGACTGCCGGCCACGGTGCGCAGCCGCTGTCAACGCCTGGCGGTGGCGCGTCCCCCCAAACAAGAGGCCTTGGCTTGGCTGGCTGCCCGGGGCTTGACGGCGGGGGAGGGGGTGCTGGCCCAGTCATTGGGGGCGCCCCTCAAGGCCTTGGCCCTGGCGCCCCGGGAACCCCGGCGGCGGGCGTTGTTCGAGGCCTTCACCGCCGTGGCGGCCGGGCGCCTCGATCCCCTAGAGGCCGCTGCCACCTTGGCCGCCGAGGAGCCCAGAGAAGCCTTGGAGTGGCTCATCAGCTGGCATCGGGACCTGGTTCGCCTTAAGATGCAAGCGACGCTGCCCCTGGAGAACGGCGATTTGGCGGCGACCTTGACGTCTCTGGCCAACGACGTACCCTTTGATGTTTTGTGGGCCCGCCTCGACCATCTCCAGAGGTTGTGGCGACGGGGATCGGGGCCCGTCAACACGACGTTGGCGTTGGAGAGTTTCCTCGCCAGCTGGGCGCCGCTCCACTGAGGCGGCGCCCGGAACGCGAGGCGCTGTGAGTCAATTGGTCACCCACGGAGAGTTGCCATGGCAAAAGCCGCCATGCCCAAAGGCGGGGTAATGGCCCTGCACATCAAGGACAAGCGCACCCTCTATCAATCCTACTTGCCCTTTGTCAAAGGCGGTGGGATCTTCATCCCCACCCAGCGGACCTTTCAGCTGGGGGATGAAGTGTTTTTGTTGTTGACCCTCCTCGAAGAGTCCGAGCGCTACCCCATCACCGGCAAGGTGGTGTGGCTGACCCCCAAGGCCCGGGGGGCCATGCGTCCCATGGGCATCGGTTTGCAGTTCAACGAAGGCCCCGAGACCCAGGTGGTGGTCAAGAAAATCGAGGTCAATTTGGGGGGGATGCTCAACAGCGATATGCCCACCTTCACCATGTAGCTGCCCCCGGGCAGCGGCTTGCTTCGAGGTTTGTCGTGCTCATCGATTCCCATTGTCACCTCGACCGGCTGGACTTGAGCCCCTTCGACGGCCAACTGGCCGCCGCCATCGGTGCGGCGGCGGCGGTTGGGGTGGAGGGGTTTTTGTGCGTCGCCGTCGATCTGGAGACCTGGCCCGCCATGGCGGCCGCCGTGGCCCCCTTTGACCAGGTGGCGCTGTCGGTGGGGGTTCACCCCTGTACCCAGGCCCACCGTCCCGCCGTGGACGGCGATGCCCTGGCGGCTTTGGCCCGTGACCCCCGGGTAGTGGCGGTGGGAGAGACTGGCCTCGACTACTACCACGCCCGAGACGAGGCCGAGCGCCGGCGCCAACGGGCGGGCTTTGCCCGCCAGATCGGCGTGGCCAAGGCCCTGGGGCTGCCGTTGATCATCCACAGTCGCGACGCCGCCGAAGATACCCTCGGGATCCTCGAGGCGGAGGGCGCCGAGGCGACGGGGGGGGTGATGCACTGTTTTAGCTATGATTTGCCGACCATGGCCCGGGCGGTGGAACTGAACTTTACCATTTCGTTCTCAGGGATTATCACCTATAAAAATGCCCACGCCCTGCGGGAGGTGGCCCGCCAGGTACCCGGGGATCGGCTCTTGGTGGAGACCGACTCCCCCTACTTGGCGCCTCTGCCCCATCGCGGACGCAGTAACCAACCGGCGTGGGTGGTTGAGGTTGCCGAGGTCCTCGCCGAGGTGCGAGGCGAATCCCTAGACCAAGTGGCCGCAGTGACGACCGCCAACTACCGGCGCCTGTTTGGGCCTCCAGGAGATAAGCGTCGTGGAAGTGCTCATCCATCGCTTGCGCCAACGGCTGTCCAGGGTGCCCCAGGGGCCCATCGCTCCCCTTGATGCCACGTCGACCCCTCTGCGATCTGCCGCGGTGTTAGTGCCGGTGGTGGATCGCCTCGACGGTTGGACGGTGTTGTTGACCCGCCGTGCCGATCACTTGAGTCACCACCCGGGCCAGGTGAGTCTGCCCGGGGGACGCATCGACCCCCTCGATACCGATGCCACCGCCGCCGCCCTGCGAGAGGCCCACGAGGAGATCGGCCTCGAACCCGAGGGCGTGCAAGTCTTGGGGTACTTGGACGACTACCGGACCCTCTCCAGTCGCTTTGTCATCACCCCGGTGGTGGGATTGATTCCAGAGGCCTTTACCCCGGTGGTCAATCCCCTGGAGGTGGCGGCGGTGTTTGAGCTACCCCTGGCCACCGTCCTCGATGCGGAGTACTACCAACACCACCAGTGGCAGACCAATGGCGTCACTCGCTGGGGGTTCGTGCTGCCCCACCCGGAGTTTCACATCTGGGGGGCCACGGCGGCCATTTTGCGAGGTTTGGCGTTGGCCATGGCCTTGGAGCCCCGCCGTAGGGTGTCTAGCGCCGCGCCATTGATGGCCTCCTCCAACGCCTGAGGATGGCTGTGCGTCGGCTGGTGTTGGTGTTGGGTGACCAACTGGATCCCGACTCCCCGGCCTTTGAGGGGTTTGACCCACGGCACGACGCTGTGTGGATGGCGGAAAACCACCGGGAAGCCACCCATGTGTGGTGTCACCAACAGCGGCTGGTGATGTTCTTCGCCGCCATGCGCCACTTCCGGGACGCACGCAGGGCGGCGGGGGTGCAGGTCCACTACCACGCCCTGGGGGAGGACCCCGCCGACGACGTCGGGGGTTGCTTTGGCGAGATTCTCGTCCGGGACCTGGCGCGTTTGACCCCCGAGCGCCTCGTGGTGGTGGAGCCCGGGGATTACCGGGTGTGGCAAGAGCTCAAGGAGACGGCCCAAGCCCGGGGGTTGGACCTGGAAGTGCGCCACGACGACCATTTCTACACCGGTATCGGCGAGTTTAACCACTGGGCGGCGCAACGAAAATCGCTGTTGCTGGAAACCTTCTACCGCCGCCAGCGGCGCCAGTTCGACGTCCTCATGGCGGACGACGGCACACCCACAGGGGGAGAGTGGAACTTCGACCGGGACAATCGCAAGACCTTTGGCGCCGCGGGCCCCGGCTCTTTGCCAACCCCACCCACCTATGAACCCAGTGAAGTCACCCGTGGGGTCATGGCCATGGTCAAAGCCCGCTATGGCCACCACCCCGGTCGCCTGGACGCCTTTGCCATGCCGGTGACCCCTGCCCAGGCCGTGGATTACCTCGACGACTTTCTCGACAAGCGCCTGGGGCAGTTTGGTCCCTTTGAGGACGCCATGTGGGGGGACAAGGCCTTCCTCTACCACAGTCGGTTGTCGGCGCCCTTGAACCTCAAGTTACTGAACCCCAGAGCCTGTGTCGACGGTGCCCTCAAGGCCCTTGAGGCCGGCCGCGCGCCCATCAACAGCGTCGAGGGCTTTGTGCGGCAAATCCTGGGCTGGCGGGAATTCATCCGCGGCGTCTACTGGTGGGCGATGCCAGGCTACGGCGAAAAAAATGCCCTGGGCTGCGAGGATCGGCCGGTGCCGGCTTTCTTTTGGCACGGCGAGACCGAGATGAACTGCGTCGCCCATACCATGGCCATGGTCATCGAGTACGGCTATAGCCACCACATCCACCGGCTGATGGTCATGGGGTTGTTTGCCCAACTCCTGGGGGTCCATCCCCAGCGCTATCACCAGTGGCATATGGCCATGTATCTAGATGCCATCGACTGGGTGAGCCTGCCCAACGCCTTGGGGATGAGCCAGTACGGTGACGGCGGAGTAGTGGGCAGCAAGCCCTATTGCGCCACGGGCAACTACATCAAGCGCATGGGCAACTACTGCAAGGGTTGTCGCTACGACCCCGCCAAGGCCACAGGAGACGACGCCTGCCCCTTTACCACCCTGTACTGGGATTTTTTGGCCCGCCACCGGCCACTGTTGGCGGGCAACAACCGCATGGGACTGCAATTGAAAAATCTCGACCGCAAAGACCAAGGTGAACTCAAGGCCATTCGCCAGCACGCCGTCACCCTGCGCCGGCGCATCGACACCGGCCAAGGGGTGTAGGCCCGTGTCTGCCTTTGGCGAGCGACCAAAACTCAAGGGCAAGGGCCCGGCGGCAGGCACCAAGCTGTCGACCGTGGGGGGTGGTGTCTCCTCCTGGGAGGTGATGTTGTTTACCCGCCAGTTGGCGACCCTCCTCAAGGCGGGGATTCCCATGCTGGACGCCTTGGGGCGAGCGGGGACGGGAAAGGTCAGGCCCGGCATGCGGCGGGTGGCCCTAGGGGTCAAGGCCCGGGCCACCCGGGGGGAGTTGGCGGCGGCTTTTGCCGCCTATCCCCAGTGTTTCGATTCCCTCTATGTGGCGGTGGTCCGCACTGGGGAGGTCGGGGGCCGGTTGGACCAGGCCCTTGATGGATTGGCCCGCTACCTGGAAAACCGCGAGATCCTCAAGGGCAAAATACGCCGGGCCATGATCTACCCCGCCCTGGTGTTGGGGAGTGTCGTGGTGTTGGTGGGGTTTTTACTGACCTATGTCATTCCGGTGTTTGCAGCGTTTTTCGCCGGGTTCGGGGCCGATTTGCCGGCCTGCAGTCGAGGGGTGTTCGACCTCAGCCAATGGGCCCTGGACCATTGGTACCTGTTGGTGGGGCTGCCCTTGGCGGCCGCCATGGGGGTGGTCTCCCTGCGCCGATCCAACGCCGGTTTTCGCCTGGCCACCGACCGCATCGCCCTGGGGCTGCCGTTGTTGGGGTCCCTCTTCGACTTGGCCGCCAATGCCCGCTTTACTCGGGCGCTGGCGTTTCTCTACGACGCCGGGGTGATTTTGTCCCAGGCCCTCCACTGGGCGGCCGACGTCACCGGCAACGGGGTCTATCGGGGGGCGATTTTGGCGTTGCGGGACCGAGTGGCGGCGGGGGATACCCTCACCCGGGCTCTGCAAACCAGCGACCGCTTCCCCAGTCTGGTGATCCAGATGGTGGACACCGGCGAGACCACCGGCCAGTTGGGGGCGACCCTCCACCGGGTGGCGGACTACTACGACAGCGAATTGGCTGGGCGTATCGAGGTGATGATCAGTCTGCTGCAGCCGTTGCTCATGGCGATACTGGCGGTGATCGTCGGCAGTTTGGTCATCGCCTTCTATTTGGCGTTGTTCCAGCTGGCCGATGTGGTGTAGAGGGGTGAATACCGGCAACCTGTTGCTCCACGCCGCCCTGATGTTAGTGGCCGGGATGGGCATTCCCCTCATGGCCACCCTCAACGCCCGGTTGGGCACTGGGTTGGGCAGTCCCGCTTTAGCGGTGCTGGTGTTGCTGCTGGTGGCGTTGCTGGTGACAGTATTGATCTTGACCCTTTGGGGCTGGCCGGCCGTGTCCAACCCTGAGCTCCCGCCCCTCTACTACCTGGCGGGGGTGTTGTTCGTCCTCTATATCTTGTCCATCACCTGGGTGATTCCCCGCTTTGGGGTGGGCAACGCGGTATTTTTTGTATTGCTGGGTCAGCTCATCTGCGCGGCTGTCATCGATCACTTCGGCGGGTTTGGCGCCCCCAAGGCGCCGGTGACGGCGGCGCGCCTAGTGGGCCTTCTATTGATGGGACTCGGGGTGTTTCTGGCGTTGCGCCGAGGTCACTAGCTCAGTCATTGGGGTGTGGGGGAACTCAAGGGCGAACGACCGAAAATGCACCCCTGTCAAGACACCCACTCCACCTGGAAACCCAGGTTATTGCCATTGCAGTCACTGCCGTTGGCTTCGCCACTCCTGGCAACGGACCACAACAAAATCCCAACAGTCCGTTTCAAGCGAATTATGCCCCAGAGCTACAAAACCCAGAGCTAAGGCGCCTGTTTCTAATCCCTCTAGTATATAACCTACTCGATTCAGTCCGGCCAGAGGGCGGAGAGGGGAAACTCGACGGCGTCAAAGGGGGGGACCCGGACGGGGTCGTCGTCTTTGAGGGCGGCGACGAGGGTCCAGGCCCCATGGCGGAGGACAAAGGCTTCCAGGGTGCGGGCTAGGGGATCGACGAACCAGAGATGCCCCAAACCCTCGCGGCCATAGACCGCGCGCTTTTCCACCAAGTCAAACTGACGGGTGCTGGGGGAGAGCACCTCGCAGGCCCAGTCGGGGACCAACGCTGTGGCGGCGGTGTCGGGATAGGCGGGCATCCGCTCCCGACGCCAGCCGGCGATATCGGGGACGACCACGTCGTCGGCCAAGTGCAATTCGGGTTCATCGATGATCCACCAGCCGCCGGGGCCGTCGATCCCGGCATCAAAGGGACCGCCAATCCTGATGCCGAGGCGCGACGTGGCCAAGGCGTGGCCCATAGCTGGTCGCGGCTGGAGGTGCAGGCGGCCGGCGACGAGCTCGGCCACCCGATGAGGTGGGGCATCTAGCACATCGCGGTAAGTGGCGTGGGGACGGATTTCTGGGGACGCTGGGTTCACGGCGGACCTCGCTGACTCTCTACCTCTACCCCGCCATTGTGGGGCCAAAGGGGACGGCGCGTCAGCCCCGGGCCATCTCATCGCGCAGCTGGGCGATCACCGGTTGGGTCTCGGGCCGTACCCCCCGCCAGAGGGCAAAGGCAGCCGCGGCCTGTTCCACCAGCATCCCCAGACCGTCGGCGACCCGGGTCACCCCTTGGGCCCGACTCCAGGTCATAAACGGCGTGGGTTCGTGGCCATAGACCAGGTCGTAGCAGACACTGTGGGCGCCGACGAGCCCTTTGGGCAGGGGGGGCAAAGCCCCCTGGAGCCCGGCGGCGGTGGCGTTGAACACCACGTCGAAACTCCGTCCCTCCAAGTCGTCAAAGCCGCCCCCGGCCACGGGTCCCAAATCGCCAAACGCCTCGGCCAAGGCTATAGCCTTAGGGGCGGTGCGGTTGGCGATAAACAGCTGGGCCGGCCGTTCGTCCAACAGGGGTTGGAGTATCCCCTGGGCGGCGCCACCGGCCCCCAGGACCAGCACGGCCTTGCCCGCCAGGATGCCCCCCTGGTTCACCAGGAAATCCCGCACAAACCCCACCCCGTCGGTGTTGTCGCCAAACACCGAGCCATCGGGGTCAAAGGCCAGGGTGTTGACCGCTCGGGCCCGTTTTGCCGGTTCGCTCACCCGATGGGCATAGGCAAAGGCCTCGAGCTTGAAGGGCAGGGTGACGTTGAGCCCCAACCCCCCCTGGCGGCGGAACGCGTCCACCGCCGGGGCGAACTGATCCACAGCTACCCACAGGGGCTCGTAAACCAGAGTCTGGTGGGTTTGGGCGGCAAACAGGGCGTGGATACGAGGTGACTTGCTGTGGGCGATGGGGTTGCCCACCACGGCGTAGCGATCCATAGATATCGAATTTCCGGCTGAGCTGGGCTTTGAACAGTGTTGGTGTGGGGTGATCTTGTTTCGTTGGAGTATCGAGCAAAACCTCGACCCTGCCCAGGGCTTGGTATGGTTTGTTGTCAGATAGCAAGCTGGATCCCCGACTACTGCCGATCAATGGGTGCGGTTTTTGGCCCGCGCGGAGCGGGAGACGGAGGCGAGTATGAACGAGCACTACACCCACCCGCCGGTGCGGGAGGCCTTTGAAGCCTTGACCCGGCTGAGTCGCGATGACGAGGCCCGCCAGTTGGCGGCGATGCGCGAGGAGGCGCTACGGCTAGAGGCGACGTAGATGGCCGAGGCCCGGGAGAAGGGGATTGAGGAAGGACGCAAGGAAGGACGCAGGGAAGGACGTGATGAAGAGCGCAAAGGTATTGCCACGTCACTTCATCAAATGGGTCTCCCCCTCGACCAGATTCATCGGGCGACAGGTCTTTTTGAAGAGCAGCTGAAAGTCTTGTTGGGCATCGAAGATAAACCCGCTAGCTAATCGCGCAGCCGCCCTTGCCACCCCTCGCTTGTCTTTCCAGCCCGAATCATCCCCTCTGAGTGAAGCCCGCTGACGATCGCGGGCTTTTTGGGGCTACTGATCCGCGGCCCTCAGGGAGCCACACCGTCTTTTAGCCAGCCGGCGACTCGCTTGGCGAAGTAGCTCAACACCCCGTCGGCCCCGGCCCGCTTAAAGCACAATAGAGACTCCAAAATGGCCTTGCGCTCGTCGAGCCAACCGTTTTGCACCGCGGCCATGAGCATGGCGTACTCGCCGCTCACCTGGTAGACCAACGTGGGCATCCCAAAGGCGTCTTTGACCCGGGCCACTACGTCTAGATAGGGCATCCCCGGCTTGATCATCACCATATCGGCCCCCTCTTGGATATCGAGGGCCACCTCCCGCAGGGCCTCGCGGCCGTTGGCCGGGTCCATCTGGTACTCGGCCTTGCTGCGGGCCCCCAAGTTCGCCGCCGAGCCCACGGCGTCGCGAAACGGTCCGTAGAAGGCCGAGGCGTACTTGGCAGAATAGGCCAAAATCCGGGTGTGGATCAGCCGTTGGGCCTCTAAGGCCTGGCGCAGGGCCTGGATGCGGCCGTCCAACATGTCCGACGGGGCGATGATATCCACCCCCGCCTGGGCCTGGGTGATGCCCTGGCGCACCAAGACCTCGAGGGTCTCGTCGTTGAGGACATAGCCCGTATCATCGATGAGCCCGTCTTGGCCGTGGCTGGTGTAGGGGTCCAACGCCACATCGGTGACCACTCCGAGCTCCGGCAGCCGCTGTTTCAAGCTGGCCACGGCCCTGGGGATCAACCCGTCGGGGTTGTAGGCCTCTCGGCCATCGGCGCTTTTGCGCTCTGGAGGAATCACCGGAAACAGCGCCACTGCCGGCACCCCCAATGCCAATAGCGCTTCGCCCTCGGCCAACAGGGCGTCGAGGCTCAAGCGCTCCACCCCCGGCATGCTGGCGATGGGCTCCCTGGGCCTGGCTTGCTCGGCGATGAACAGGGGCTGGATCAAGTCCCCGGGGCTTAGCTGGTGCTCGCGCATCAGCCGGCGGGAGAAGGCGTCGCGGCGCATGCGCCGGGGGCGAGCGGCGGGGAAGGCCGCCTGGGTGAGGGGAGGAATCATGGGGTTCACCCCGTGCGGTAGTTGTCGATGCTCTCGCGGAGTTTATCAAACAACGCGTCGATGCCCTCCCGCCGGGCCACGGCGCTGAACTGGGAGCGGCGGATGGCCAACTCCGAAACCCCGTTGGCCACCACGTTGACGATGCGCCAGCCGTCACCGTCCCACTGCAGAACGTAGTCCAAGCTCACCGGCTCGCCATTGGCGGGCAACAACTGGGTGTGAACCGTGGCCTGGTCGCCGGCGACGGTGTTTTCCAAACGCTCAAAGCGCTGGCCGCTGAAGCTCTTGAACTGGTCGGCGTAGGCGGCGACGCTGAGTTCGGCAAACAGCTGCACAAAACGGCGCTTTTGCCCGGTATCCATGGTGCGCCAGGCGCTGCCAGCGGCGATGCGGGCGATGCGCAGCAGATCGTGGCTGTCCCGCACCGCCGCCGCCAGAAAGTCGTAGCGCCGTTCGAAGTTCCAGGCATCGCCGGCCCGCATGGCCTCCAACAGGGCGTCTTGCAGGTCGACCACCACCTGTTGGGGACCTGCCCCCGTCCCTTGGGCCGTGGCCCGGTGGCCGGGGTGGGAGAGAGTCAGGGCCAGGGCTGTGACCGCCAAGGCCCTGCGCCGGGTCATCCCCAGGGGAGTTGAGGCCATCGCGGCGGCCTAAGACGAGCGATCCAGGGCGTGGTTGCCCCCGGCCTCGGTCTCCGAGGCCGGGGCTACTGCCCCTTGCCCCAGAGGATCTGGGGCAAAGGGGCCCTTGGTGCGGATGCCCCGCAGGCTCAGCCAAGCCAGTTGCCAGGGGCGCTTGAAGGCGTCGTCCACGGCGCTGGGCTCGTAGCCACAGTGGGCCATGCAGTTGGCGCACTTGGGATTGCGGCCAGTGCCGTAATCCTGCCACGGGGTGTCGGTCAACAGGGCTTTAAAGCTGGGAGCATAGCCTTCGTCGGCCAATAGATAGCAGGGCTTTTGCCAGCCGAAGACATTGAAGGTGGGATTGCCCCAGGCGGTGCAGCGGTAGCTGCGGTTGCCGGCCAAAAAGTCCAAATACAGCGACGAATGGTTCAGGGGCCAGGGTTTGGGGGCCTTGGTGCCCAGGGAAAAGATCTGCCGAAACAAATTCTTGGTGGCGCTGCGCTGGAGGAAGACATCCTGGCGAGGAGCCCGTTCGTAGCTGAATCCCGGGGAGACGGTGATCCCCTCGACGCCCAAGGCGGTGGCGTGGTCGAAGAACTCCGCCACTTCGTGGGCCTCTTCCCCCTGGAACAAGGTGCAGTTGACCGTGACCCGAAACCCTTTGGCGAGGGCCAGTTCGATGGCCTCCACGGCCCTGTCAAACACCCCGGTCTGGCACACCGAGGCGTCGTGGCGGGCGCGGTTGCCATCCAAGTGGATGGAAAAGGTCAAGTAGGGGGAGGGGGTGTAGTCGTCGATGCGCTTTTTGAGCAACAACGCGTTGGTGCACAGGTAGATGTACTTGCGCCGCTGGATGATCCCCTCGACGATTTTGGGGAGCTCTTTGTGGAGCAAAGGCTCCCCCCCGGCGATGGACACCAGGGGAGCGTTGCACTCGTCCACCGCAGACAGCGCTGCCTCGACACTCACCCGGCGGTTGAGGATCTCCTCGGGATAGCTGATTTTGCCACAGCCTGCGCAGGCCAAGTTGCAGCGAAACAGAGGTTCGAGCATCAAGACCAAGGGGTAGCGTTTGCGCAAGGCCAGCTTTTGGCGGATGACATAGGCGGCCACGGCGGCCTGTTGGCGCAGGGGAATGCCCATAAACAGTGATCTCCCACAAGGCGTTGAGTCGCTGCCAAGGGGCGTCGGCGACGCCGTTTTCCCACGGGGCTTGGCACCTGCTCAAACCCCTCACCCCCGGCACTTTGGCCATAGAGTAGCCCAAGGACGGGGATGGTAGCCAACTGGGGATGCGGTTTTAGACTTGTCTACCCCACGGGGGATTTCGTAGACTTGCGACATCGTGTTGCGTCGTGGCAACGCGCCAGCCTCGACACAACAGCTTTATTGCAAGGATTTTGCACTCGAGCCTTTGCCATTCCATTGCCTCGACCCATCAAACCGATCCCGACGTCTGTGAGGAACAGCACCACGGTGGAAGCCCAGTCGCTAGACGTTCTGCCGGCCACGGCGAAGGACCCATCGGCGGTGCCAACCGCCAGTCCGGAACTCCAAGCGCGGCTGCTCCAAGGGGTATCGCGCACCTTCGCCCTCAATATCCCCCAGTTGCCCGACGCCCTGGCTCAGGTAGTGACCACCGCCTATCTCCTCTGCCGGTTGGTGGACACCATCGAAGACGACCCCACGTTGGATATCGCCTCCAAGGCGCGGTTGAGCGAGCTGCTGGTGGCGGCGTTGGCGGGGCGGGTACCCGTTGCCGACCTGGGCGAACAGCTGGTACCCGCCTTGGGCACCGCCACCCCCGCCGAGTGGGAACTGCTCCACCACGCCCCAGCGGTGGTGGCCGCTGCCCGACAATGCCGCGATGGCCAACGCCAGGCCCTGGTGCGCTGCGTGGCGCTCATGGCCGAGGGTATGGTGGACTTCCAGCGCCGGGCCGGGCCGCGTCAGGTGGGTCCTCAAGGCCTCGCCGACCTCGACGAGCTAGACCGCTACTGCTACGTGGTGGCCGGGGTGGTGGGGGAGATGCTCACCGCTTTGTTCTGCGATCATTCCCCCGCCATCGCCGCCAAGGAGGCGGACCTCATGGCCCGGGCGGTCTCCTTTGGCCAGGGGTTGCAGATGACCAACATCCTCAAGGATCAGTGGGACGATCGGGCCTCGGGGGTGTGCTGGTTGCCCCGGGCACTCTTTGCCGCCCAGGGGTGCGACCTGGCCCGCCTCGACGTCGATCGCCAGCCAGTGGCCTTCGCCGCAGGTCTGGGGGAGTTGATCGGCATCGCCCGGGGTCACCTCCACCACGCCCTGGAGTACACCCTGCTGATTCCCCCCACCGAGCCCGGCATTCGCAACTTTTGCCTGTGGGCCATTGGCATGGCCCTGTTGACCCTGCGCAAGATCGACGCCCGGCGGGATTTTAGCCGCGGCGACCAGGTGAAGATCAGCCGCCGCAGCGTCAAGGCCACCATCGCCATCAGCCGCCTCACCGCCCGCCACGACCGGGTGTTGCGACTGTTGTTCGCCCTCCTAGCCCGGGGGCTGCCCGCAGTTCCCATCGCCTGTCAAACTCCGGCTTCCCCCCCAAAACTTCACTCCGCGCCGTGAGGACGGCTCCCTGGGGGGCGGTGTGTGCCCTCAAAGGCGAGGCCAGGACTCTGGCGGCGGGTCCTTGGTGGGTGGTCACCGCCGGGGTGGGGGGCAAACGCGCTCGGCGCGCCGGGGAGCACCTGTTGGCCCGGGGGGCCGTGGGGCTCGTGAGTTGGGGCTGCGCCGCGGCCTTGAGCCCGGCCTTGAGCCCGGGGGATTTGGTACTCCCCAGGGGCGTCGTCGCCGCCGATGGCGCCTGGCTGCCCTGCGACCCCAGCGCCCTGGCCCTGCTGTCTGCCCTGGCCCCCGCCGCCCACCCTGGAGTTCTGGCCGAGGCCCGGGAAGTGCTGGTGGAGCCCGCCGCCAAGGTGGGGCTGGCCCGGGCCACCGGTGCCTTGGCCGCCGACATGGAGAGCGCTGCCCTGGCTCGACTGGCCTTGGAGCGGGGGGTGGCCTTCGCCGCCCTGCGGGCCATCAGCGACGGTCTGGATCGTCCCCTGCCGGGCCCGCTGGTGGCGGCGGCGGTGGAAGCGCCCTCTGGGGGAACCCTGCTGGCCCTCCTGGGTCGGCGTCCCGCCTTGATTCCCGCTGCCATCTCCCTCGGACTCGGCTATGGCCGAGCCCTCAAGGCCCTGGCAAAGGCGGCCCGGGGCCTGGACGGAGAGGCCGACGGAGAGCCCGAGCCGGATGCTTCCCATGACGGCGGCTCCAAGGCGCGTTAGAATTCAGCCTCCTTCCCCCGCTCGAGAGTGTCCCCATGGCCCTATCCCCCCAACGGGATCTGCGGTTGGATTTCTTCCGCGGCATCGCCATGATTATCATCCTCATTGCCCACGTTCCGGGCAATTGGTGGACCCGCTATATCCCCGCTCGCTTTGGCTTTAGCGATGCCACCGAGATGTTTGTGTTTTGCTCGGGGTTCGCCGCGGCCTTGGCCTTTGGCGCCACGTACCAAAGGGCCGGCTTTGGGCTGGGCACGGTGCGCGTCGGCTACCGGGTGTGGCAGGTCTACGTCGCCCACTTGGGGCTTTTCTTCGCCGTGGCCACCATCTGCCTGCTGGGCAACGCCTTTGTCGCCCCGATCACCGGACGCGACTACGTGACCATGCTCAACTTGGGCTATTTCTTCAATCACACCGACGAGGCCTTGTTGGGGCTGTTTACCCTTACCTATGTCCCCAACTACTTCGATATCTTGCCCATGTACATCGGCGCCTTGTGCCTGATACCGGTGGTGATGATGCTGAAGAGCGTCCACGTGGGTTGGGTGGTGGGGTTTTGTGCGGCGGTGTACTTCGCCAACTGGTGGTGGGATGGCGGTATCCCCGCCCATCCCCGCCACGACCACATCGAGTGGTTCTTCAACCCCTTGGGCTGGCAGTTTTTGTTTTTCACCGGATTTTGCTTTGGCGCCGGCTGGATCGCCCCACCCCCCCAGCGCCGCTGGCTGGCGGCCCTGTGTTTGGGGATCGTGGTGGCGGCCATTCCCGTGAGCTTTTGGCGCATCCTCAACGAATACGAGGTGTTGCGGGAGGTGCGCAGCTTCCTGCGGCCGGCCTTCGGCAAGACCGACTTCGGTCCGTTGCGCTGGCTGCACTTTATGGCCCTGGCCTACCTGGCGTTGTGGCTCATCCAGGGCCGCGAGAGGCTTCTCCATCGCCAACCGGCGCGATTGATCGTCACTGTGGGTCAGCAGTCATTGGCGATTTTCCTCTTTAGCATGGGTTTTTCCCGGATCATGGGGATGGGGTTGAATCTCCTCGAGCACTACCTCATCACCGCCATGGCCGCCAGTGTCCAGGGCATGGCGCTAGCCCTGGAACCCGACTTCTTCGCCGGGCGGTTGACGGTGGTCATCGACGGTTTGGCGCAGTTGGGGGTGGACCGGAGCGCATACCTCGACTACTACCTGCTGGGGCTTGGGATCATCAATATCCTGGGGATTGCCACCCTCATCGCCGTGGCCCACGGTGTGGCCTGGATCAAGTCGGTGCCCTGGAAGCGACCGGCGCCGAGCCACCCCGTCACTCCCCGCGCCGGAGAGATGGGGGCCAAACCCGGCGTCGTGGGCGTTTCGGGGCGATGAGTGCCGCCCTTCCCCCCCGTCCTTTGGGGGCGACGCCGTTGCAGGTCTCGGCCCTGGGGTTGGGGTTGGCGGCCCTGGGGCGCCCGGCCTACATCAACATGGACCACGGCCACGATCTGCGCGGTGTCCTGGAGGTGGACGCCCTGGAGCGTCGCGTTTGGGAGGTCCTGGACGCGGCCCGAGGGGCGGGGATTCGCTATGTGGACGCCGCCCGCTCCTACGGCCGCGCCGAGTACTTCCTGGGCCGTTGGCTCAAGGACCGGGAAGTGGCCAAAGACGCCTTGACCGTCGGCTCCAAATGGGGCTACACCTACACCGCCAACTGGCAGGTGGATGCCCCGGTCCACGAAGTCAAAGAGCATTCCCTCACCGTGTTGCGCCGCCACTGGCAAGAGAGCCGCGCCTACCTCAAAGACCACCTCGACCTCTACCAGATTCATTCCGTCACCCCCGAGAGCGACGTCCTCACCCGGCTGGACGTACTGCGGGAATTGTTGCGTCTCAAGGCCTCTGGGGTGGCCTTGGGCCTGTCGGTGTCGGGGCCCCACCAGGCCCAGGTGTTGCGCCGGGCGTTGGCCATCCAGGCCGACGGGGTGCGGCTGTTCGACGCCGTCCAGGTCACCTGGAATCCCCTAGAGCCCTCCTGTGCTCCGTTGTTGGCCGAGGCCAGGGCCCGGGGTATGGGGGTGATCGTCAAAGAGGCGTTGGCCAACGGCCGCCTCACCCCCCGCAACCAAGCCCCACCCTTCGCCCTTGGAAGCGAAGCCCTGGACCGCCAAGCCGCGCGGCTGGGGGTGACCCGCGACGTCGCGGCCCTGGCCGCCGCCCTGGCCAGGCCCTGGGTCGATGTGGTGTTGTCGGGGGCCGCCAGCGTCGAGCAGCTCCGCGCCAACCTCAAGGCCCTGGAGGTGACCTGGGACGCCGAGGCCGAAGCCGCACTGGGGGGACTCGCAGAACCCGTTTCCCACTATTGGCGACTCCGCAGCCAGCTCCCCTGGAACTAGCCAAGATCCTCGGGGCAAAAAATCTCCACCCCCGCCCTTGAAAATTTTCCCACCGGCTCCACATAGGTGAGCACTCGCTTCGAGCTTGCAGCAGCACAGCAAGGTGCGGTGCTCAAGCTAGGTCGAGCATTCACGGCACGTCTAAACAAACCCATCGAGCCACACTATTTGGGAGAAAGCGTCATGAACATCCGCCCTTTGCACGACCGCGTCGTCGTCAAGCGCCTGGAAGAGGAGAAGAAGTCTCCCGGCGGTATCGTGATCCCCGACTCCGCCGCCGAGAAGCCCATCACCGGTGAAGTCATCGCCGTGGGCAACGGCAAGATCATGGACAACGGCGAACAACGTCCCCTCGACGTCAAGAAGGGCGACAAAGTGTTGTTCGGCAAGTACTCCGGCAGCGAAGTCAAGATCGACGGCCAAGAGTACCTCGTCATGCGCGAAGACGACATCATGGGCGTGTTGGAGTAACTCCCCATACGCCGATCGCGTTGCAGCGCGACCCATTGTTGTTCATTCCCTTTGAATCAATTGTTTACAGCAAAAACAGGAAGCGTCAGCCATGGCCGCTAAAGAAGTCCGCTTTGCCGACGACGCCCGCTTTCGCATGGCGACCGGCGTCAACATTCTCGCCAATGCCGTCAAGCAGACCCTCGGTCCCAAGGGCCGCAATGTGGTCCTAGAGAAGTCCTTTGGTGCCCCCACGGTGACCAAGGATGGCGTCTCGGTGGCCAAGGAAATCGAGCTGGAAGACAAGTTTGAGAACATGGGCGCCCAGATGGTCAAGGAAGTGGCGTCCAAGACCTCCGACGTGGCCGGTGACGGCACCACTACCGCCACTGTCCTCGCCCAGGCCATCGTCCGCGAAGGCCTGAAGTCCGTGGCCGCCGGCGTCAACCACATGGACATCAAGCGCGGCATCGACAAGGCCACCGTCGCCATCGTCGAGGAGCTCAAGACCCTCTCCAAGCCCTGCAAGGACAACAAGGCCATCGCCCAGGTGGGTACCATCTCCGCCAACTCCGACGAGCAGGTGGGCACCATCATCGCCGAGGCCATGGATAAGGTGGGTAAGGAAGGGGTCATCACCGTCGAAGAGGGCTCGGGCCTCGAGAACGAACTGGACGTCGTCGAGGGCATGCAGTTCGACCGCGGCTATCTGTCCCCCTATTTCATCACCAACCAGGAGACCATGCAGGTCGAACTGGACAACCCCTTCATCTTGCTCCACGACAAGAAGATCTCCAACGTCCGGGAGCTTTTGCCCATCCTCGAGGGGGTGGCCAAGTCCAGCCGTTCGCTGCTGATCGTCGCCGAGGACGTGGAGGGCGAAGCCCTGGCCACCTTGGTGGTGAACAACATGCGGGGCATCGTCAAAGTGGCCGCCGTCAAGGCCCCGGGTTTTGGCGATCGCCGCAAGGCCATGTTGGAAGACATCGCCATCCTCACCGGCGGCACGGTGATCTCCGAGGAGCTGGGGCTGTCCTTGGAAAAGGCCACCTTGGACGACCTGGGTGAGGCCAAGCGGGTCCAGATCAACAAGGAAAACACCACCCTCGTCGACGGCGCCGGCAAGAGCGACGACATCGAGGCCCGGGTCACCCAGATCCGCAAGCAGATCGAAGAGACCACCTCCGACTACGACCGGGAGAAGCTCCAGGAGCGGGTGGCCAAGTTGGCGGGCGGCGTGGCCGTCATCAAGGTGGGTGCCGCCACGGAAGTGGAGATGAAGGAGAAGAAGGCCCGGGTCGAAGACGCCCTCCACTCCACCCGCGCCGCCGTGGAGGAAGGCGTGGTCCCCGGGGGTGGTGTGGCTTTGATCCGCGCCCAGAGAGTGCTGGTTGACCTCAAGGGTGCCAATCCCGACCAAGGGGTGGGCATCCGCATCCTCAAGCGGGCCGTGGAGGAGCCGTTGCGGTTGATCGTGGCCAACGCCGGTGAGGAGCCCTCGGTGGTCCTCAACAAGGTGGCGGAAGGGGAAGGCAACTTCGGCTACAACGCCGCCACTGGCGACTACGGCGACATGATCGAGATGGGTATCCTCGACCCCACCAAGGTGACCCGCTCGGCGCTGCAAAACGCCTCCAGTGTCGCCGGCCTCTTGCTCACCACCGAAGCCATGGTGGCCGAGCTGCCCAAGAAGGAAGACGACAAGCCCGCCATGCCCGGGGGCGGCATGGGTGGTATGGACATGATGTAAAGTCCGCGCCCCACCGGCGCACTTGGGGCGTATCGGCCCCAAGGCGACGGTGAAAAAGCGTCACAAAAGCGCCCCCGGGGACCTCCCCGGGGCGCTTTGGGTATTGACGATGGCAAAAAAGCTCTGCTAAAAAAAAAAATAAATCTTTTGAGTGTCGCCCCCGGAGGATGCAGCCCCTGAGAGTAGGCCCTGGTGCGCCGAACGGCGACACC
>JBHJHK010000260.1:0-10697 GCA_050330975.1 Candidatus Competibacterales bacterium
ACCAAGGGTCCTGGAGGGGGGTCCTCCCCCAGCCACACCACAGGGCGCCGCTGGGTGACCGGCAAGACGCCACGGAGGACCCAGCGGCCAAAGGCCCGGGATCCCGCCACCACCAACCAGCGGCGTTGATGGTGCTGGGCCAGGTGGGCCTCCAGGCTCTGGAACCACGCCGCCAGGGCCTCGACAGACCAATTGGGAGGCCCACAGGGGTCATCGAGGTCCGAGGCTACCCGACGGGATTGCCCCTCTGGGAAAAAGTCGCCGTCGGGGGGGATGGCCACCGCTGGGCGTCGGCGGGGAAGCGTGGTGGTGGGGGTGGGGGCCGCTCGCCAGCGCCTAGGGGGCCGCGGTTTGCGCGGGCCCGGAGGTGGCCAGGGCGATGATATCGGCGGTGGTTCTCGCTCCGGGGCGAATCAGCGGGCGTTGGACTTGAAAGGCCTCCGCCCGTCCAGCCCATACCCCCAGCAAGTCTTCAGCCCCCAGGCGGCCGGCGTCTCGGGCCAGGGTTTGGTCGCGGTCGGGGGTATCCTCAAGGCCGGCACAGGCGGCCAAGTGCGCCAACAACCCCGCGGGCACCGACGGGGTCCGGCCCAGGAAGCCACCGCTCAAGGCGGCCGAGTCGGGGAGCTCGGGGCCGGGCACGGCGCTGAGCCACAGCCATCCCACCCCGGCCTGGGCCGTGGTGACCCCTAGGGTCTCGACCTCGGCGGGCCCGGCGGCGGCGCTCCACGCCCCCAGGGCTTTGGGGGCGTCGTCGACGACGCACAGCAGACCGAGGCGCCGTCGGGGTCCGGTGCTGTGGCGCCTCAAGGCGGCGAAGAAGTCCCGCAGCCAAGGGCCGTAGTCGGGCCCCGCCGCCAGGGCTCCCAAATGGAACAGGGCAAGGCGCGTCTTGGCGTCCCGGGGGACGAGGAGCTCGGCGAGGGGCGGCACCGCCAAAGGCCCATCCCCCGGCACCGTCAAGGACACCTCCACCGCCGCTTGCAGATGATGGCGGCGGATGTCGTCTCGGGGGGTGAGGGCGCGGGTGGCCCAGGCGCTGGGGTCGGCGTAGTTCACCAGCAGCCCCCGGTGGTCCAATACCACCACTGGCACCCCCCGCAGCAACAGTTTCTCCACCACATTGGCCACCCACAGGGTCGGGGCGGCGGTTTCTCCCGCCACTAACGCCGGCCGCCGCAACTCCTCGGGGTCGACGGCCAACGATCCCCCCTGGCGGTGGCTCACCCCCAACACCAGGGGCTGGTGGGGAGGGAGGGGCTCGACGGCCCCATCCCCGGCCATCGCCGGGGGCGGCGACTCCCCGGCAACCGTCGGGGGCGAGGTCTCAGGAGTGGTTTCTAAACCCTGGAGGAAATTGAGGTCCTGCAGGGTCTGGATACAGGGCAAACTGGTCAGGGGACGCCTGGCCCGAGCCCAGGCCTGGAGATGGGTTTGGGCGTCGGGGTGTCGGTGGAGGCTTACCAAGGCCGCCAGGAGGATCCAGTCATTCTCATCCATGGTCACCCGGCGCCAACCCCGCAGCAACAGGTCGTTGATCACCTGAACGACGATGGTCTTGGGGTTGTCGGGGAAGGCCCCGGTGCGGACGATGGCCCCCGGGTGGGTGGGTAGGTGCTGCTGGACCCGCCGCAGCTGTTGAGCCAGCGCCCCCCCTTGGACGGGGCGTTCACAGAGGAAGATGCGGGTGGGATCGGGGTGTTCCGGCCCCCGGGTGAGATCCACGTAGCCCCCATCGTCGTGGCAGGTGGCTTCCCAGCTAGCCTGGCTCTCCAACTCCACGCCCGCCAAGGGCAAGGCCGCCGCCAATAGGCCCAACCGCGCCCCATCGTCGTCGTCGGGGGTCAAGGTGGCAGCGCGGATGTCGTTCCACAGCCGCTCCAACGCCACCAGGGGCGCCGAGTCCTCCAGGGCGGCTTGGGGATCGGGTGGCACCGTGGACAAAGCCGCTGCAGCCGCCCCGGATTGGAGTTCCCCGGCGGCTCCTCCCCCGGGGGGCAGGCCTTGGGCGATACTCAGCTCCCGCAGACGGCGACAGGCGTCCACCACATCCCGGGAGCGGCGGTGGGCAAGGGAGTCCATGGCGGCGGCGGGGAAGGGATACAGGGAATCCTCGGGATCGAAGGCCACATCCACCATTTCAAATAGACTCTGGAGGCGGCGAGCCACCAGCTGGCGGACCTCTTGGGGGCTGCGCTGGGCCGTCAACAGCACGGCGTCGGGATCGCGCTCCACGCGGTCGACGTAGGATTGGGTGAGGTGACCCTGGCTCGTGGCGTAGTAAAAATCCTCCAGACAGGCCATGAGCACCACGACGTTGGGGACCTCGGCCAGGGCCACCAGGGTCTGGATGATGCGGGTAAAACAGTTGGTGGGGTCGTCGAGGTAGCGCACATCCTCCAGTTGATCCACGCACACCACCAGCGCCCCACCCTCCAGGGCATCGATCAATCGCGCCAGGGCCTTGAGGAGACCCAGGGCGTCTTCGGGATTGTCCCGGGGGGGCAAGTCTCCCAAGGGACGACGGTCTTGCTGGGACAAGGGCTCTCCCCGCAGCCACTTCAAAGCCCTAGCCCGCAAACTGGGGCGGTCTTGCTGCAGATACAGCAAAGCCCGTACCACGTCCAGGTCGACGTCGGCAAAGGTCGCTCGATCTACCAGGGCGTCGCCGATGGTCTCAACGGCTTCGATGAGGCCCTGGCGGCCGAGGCTGGTATCCCGTAGGGTCGTCAGGGCGTCGGGGACTGGGGCCGCCTGGGCCAGCTGGCGGGACAGACGCTGGAGGGCGCTCTCCACGCTCTGGTCGTTGTAGAGCTTGCTAAAAGACTCCAGGGTGTTGCGGAGGATGTACACCCCGTAGTTGGCGGCGGCGGTGTTCATCTGCATGTAGCTGAAATAGCCTTGCTCGCGGCTGTGGAGCCGGTGGCGAAAGGCCCGCATCAGGTGGGTCTTGCCCGCGCCGCTTTCCCCCAACAAGAGCAAAATGCGCCCCGAGGACGGCCGGGGGTTGGCCGTGGCCCGGGCCACCAATTCGCTAAAAGCCACCCGGGCCGATCGATGGATGGCCTCGACGTCAAAGGGATCGAACTCGTAGATCTCGTTGGCGTGGGTCACGGCGTGGAAGGCTTCGGGGATGAGGGGTGAGCAAAACACCTTGAGCCTTGGATCTCGGAGGTCGTTCATCGGCGGTCATTCATCGGGGGGTCACGGAGTGGGCAGGCGGATGAGGTGGAGCACTTCGCCGTCGTGGCGCAACGTCGAAGCCCGGACGTCATCGGGATCCATGGCGTCCAACAAGTCCAGGCGGCTCAGCTGCAAAAGCCCCTGCTGGCGGGCCGCCAACAGAAGGTCGCCAAAGGCCTTTGCCGAGGGCGCGCCAGGGCCTAGCTGAGCGCAATAGGCGCGGTAGACCGGGGCGATCAACACCTTGTGGGGACCCAAGCGACCCGTGGTAGTGGCCTGGGCCGCCCGGAGCACGGCCCCTGCAAAGGCTTCGAGCTCTGGGGCGCTACCGTCGGGGGTGAGGCCATGGCCGCCGGTGCTGGCTCCCGTGGCGGCGAACAGGGGGCGCAGTAACCCCGCCCGCAGCTCGGCCACAGAAGCGCTGGGCGCAAGGCCCAAGGTCTTGGCGGCCAGGGCGTTGAAGGCCTGGACCTCGGTGATTTTGCCGCCCTTGGACCCCGCCGCCCGTCGCCACAGCAGCCGCCCTAAGCCCTGGGTTTGGAAGGGGCCGCGCTGGCCGCGCACCTCCGCGGCCAAAACCGGGTCGCCCCGAGCCAAGGCCTCGGCCAACAAGTGCCACTTGAGGGCGTTTTTGACGGCCGCCGGGGTGGGGTAGGGCTCTAGGTCGAAGCGGTAGTGGCTCTGGAGGCAAAAGGCCCGAAGCCCCACGGGGCTCAACAGCCGGCGCCGCTGAATTTCCGTGGGGGGGGGAAGCTGGGCGACGGCCGCCGGCAGATCCACCGCCGTCAGGGTGGACCAAGGCGGTGGGGCGGCGGGGTCCATGGGTAACAGTCGGGTCAGTTGGGCCACGCCCTTGGGGGTTAAGGCCAAACGTTCGACCCCTTCGGAGGGCGACTGAGTCGTCAGTCCCCCCCGAACCTGCAGGCTAGCCACCAGATCAGCAATGGCGGCCTCGGCCCTAACCCGGCCTCCCCCTGCGAGGGGTGCCAGGGAACGACAAACCTCCCGGAGGGTGCGCAACGGCCCACAGGCCACCCGGGCCAGCACTAACCCCTCGGCCGTCAGGGGTTCTACGGTGGATTCGGCGTTCCCCATGGTGGTCTCTCAACCGATGGCTAAGGGCTAGGCGAAAAAGCGCCCGGCCGCCGCCAGGGAGGCCTCGTTGATGGCCGGTAGGTACTGGATGTCCCTGCGCTCAAAGTGGGCCATGGCCTTTTTGAACATGCTCTCCAGGTTGGGGCGCTTGGTGGCGGGATCGGCGCCACTGCCCAAACCCCCGCCGAATTCCACGGCGACGCCTATGGGTTCTCGGGCGATGACCCGAAGGTTGTCGAGCCAGCGCACTGGGTGAAACAGCTGGTAGAACAATTGGGCCCGCAGATCGGCGGCTTCACGGCTGTGGAAGTCACCGCTGAAATTGGACAACGGGCGACCATGGCTCGGGGGATCGAAGGTCACACGGGCCAGCACCGGCCGAAACCGCTTGGCCGCTTCCACCATGTAATAAGTGTGGAATGCCCCCTCGGTCTTGAGGCGCACCACCCGCCGGGCCGTCTTGGCATCGCGCTCCACTACGGTTTGAGTCAAGGCGTCGAGGTCGGCGGCGGCGCCCCCGGCGACGGTTTGACCGGGCAAATTGCAGGCGGCGACGGCGCAATAGTGGGCCTGGGCCAAAGGCGCCAGTTGGGCTTCATCCAGGGGAAAGGCGGCCATCTCCCCCTCGCCGTGGGTGGCCATGAGTTCCCCCCGCACCTGGACCAAGCCCAAAGCCACTTCAAAGTTCAGCACCCCCGTGGCCACCAGGGCGGCGTACTCCCCTAGGGAATGCCCCGCCGCTAGAGCGGGGCGCACCTGGCCGTCGGTGAGTTCGTTGAACACCTCCAGGCAAGCCAAACCATGGGTGAGCAGGGCCGGCTGGGTGTAGCGGGTCTGGTTGAGGACACCGTCTCGGTCCTCGGTGCAAAGTGCCAACAGGTCATACCCCAACAACTCGCTGGCGGTATCATAGCGGCGCTGGGCCACGGGGTGGGCCTTACACAAATCGCTCCCCATCCCCGGGTATTGGGCGCCTTGGCCCGGGAACAAAAAGGCGACGCCCTCGGCGGTGGAATCGGCTGGGTGATGGCTCATGGCACGGGTCCTTTCCATTATCCTTGTTGTCGGTCTTGGCAAAGCCCCCGACTGGTGGGCAGTGCCCACCGGCACGGACGTGTCTCGGGGCGCTTTGATACTCGCAGCTGGGAAGATAGGCCCGAAGACCGAGGTTTAGCAAGCCTGCAGACCGCGGTGGTTTTGTCCAAAGCCCAAGGCCAACAAAGGAGACGTCGAATGGACGAACAATGGGAAATTCACAAGGCGGCCCGCCTGGCCCGAGGGGGGATGGTGGCCACCCAGCACGTGGCGGCGGCGACGGCTGGGGCCGAGGCGTTGGCGGCGGGGGGCAACGCCGTGGATGCGGCGGTGGTGACGGCCTTGGTGGCCTCGGTGGTGGAACCTTGGATGTGTGGCTTGGGGGGCAACGGTTATTTGCTCTACTGCAGTGCCGACGGCCAAACCGTGGAGGTGATCAACTTCCAAGGGGTGGTACCCGCCCACATCGACCTCCGGGCCTATCCCCAGGTGGCGGGACCTCCTTCCCTCATGGGTTTTCCCCCCGTTGCCGGGCGCCACAACGAGGTGGGCTATGGCGCCATCAGTGTCCCTGGAGCCTGCGCTGGCCTCAGTATGGCCCTGGAGCGCCTGGGACGCTTTGGCTTTGACCGGGCTTTGACCTGGGCCATCGACCATGCCCGCCGGGGCTTGGTGGTTGATTGGCACACTACCTTGCAGATCGCCCTGGCCTTTGACGACTTGGCCAAAGACCCCGGCGCGGCGGCCCAGTACCTGCCCCAGGGCCATCCCCCAGAGCCCGAGACGCGCTTGGAGAACCGGGCCCTGGTGGCCACCTTGGAGACCTTGGCGGACCGGGGTCCTGAAGCCTTCTACCGGGGGAAGGTGGCCCAACAACTGGTGGAGGATCTCGCCGCCGGGGGCAGCGCTATCGACGGCGACGATCTGGCCGCCTATGGCCCCCAGGTGACGACCCCGTTGACGGGAACCTACCGCGGTATCGGGCTTTGGGGGGGGGACGCCACCAGTGGTGCCCAAAGGCTCCTGGAAGCCCTGGCCCACTGTGAAGATCACTTTACCCCCGGCCAGGCCCCCGATGCCGAGGCCTACACCGCCTATGCCCTGGGTTTACAACGGGCCTTTATCCGCCACAAACAGCGCATGGGAGCCGTGGGGTCTTTGGGTTGCACCAGCCACATCTCGGCGGTGGATGGCGCCGGCAATATGGTGGCCTTGACCTTTACCCTCCTCAACCGCTTTGGCAGTCGGGTTGTGTTGCCCCGCACGGGGCTCGTGATGAACAACGCCCTGGGCTACTTTGATCCCCGTCCCGGCCTACCCGCTTCATTGATGGGCAACAAGCGCATCAACGCCAGCAATATGTGCCCCACCATCGCCGTGGCCCAAGGCCGTCCTTGGTTCGCCTTGGGGGCTTCGGGAGCCAATACCATCGTCCCGGCAGTCACCCAACTGGCGGCGCTGCTGGTGGACTTTGGCCTAGACTTAGAGGCGGCCTTCCACGTGCCTCGCCTCCAGGTGAGCGACGGCGAGGCGCTGGTTGCCGATGCCCGGTTACCCATCGAGGTGATGGACGCCCTGGCACGTCATTTCACCGTCTCTCGGGCCCAAGCCGCGGTATTTCCCAAACCCTTCGCCTGCCCCTCGGGGGTGTGGCGGGATCCCGTTACCGGCCTGTGGGGCGGTATGGCCGACCCCACGTTGCCCACGGGGGGAGCCAGGGGCGTCGAGGAGATGGCACCCCGAGGGGTGGGGCGTTGACTGGGGGGTCGCACGGCTTCAGGCGGCAGGCAACTCCCAAAACTGCCGTTGCAGACGCCGGTAGAGTGGGGCGTCCCGACCCAGGGCTTCGGCCAAGGCGTCGAAGGCCAGCTCCCGTTGGCTGGGGGAATAGCCTTTGAGAAGGGAGGCCAAGGCGTCTTCTATGATGGGGCTGCCGGGTGCCGCTAGGGCCATGGCCACCAAGGTGCGGTAGCGGTTGAGGAGGTAGATGTCCTGGGCGATGGCCAAGAGGGGGTCCAACGCGGCGCGATTGCCGGCCGCCGCCGCCTGCACCAACGCCTTCACCGCCACCTGGCGGTCGTGGATCACTGCCGACTTGACGGTCTTCACCAAAGGCGCCACGCTCCCTTCAACGCCCTTTGCCGCGAGCTCGCCCAAGGCGGCGACGGCTCTGTGTCGCTCGGTGGCCAGGGCGCTTTGGGTTTGGGCAACCCACTGGGCCACCGTGGATCCCGGCCTTTCGACAGTCCCCGGAGTGGGGGATACTGCTTTGGGTGGCGTCGGTGATCTCGACGGGGGGATCTGGTACATTGCCAATCCCACCACGGCGCTCACCAGCAACAAAAAGGCCGCCAAGGCGAGGTGATTCACAGGGCATCCCCCCCCTGTGGCCCTGGGCGCCCTTCAACGCAGCGGCCGTCACCACCGAAACCGTCATTACAAAACTTCATGATAGAGTGTTCTCTTACAAAGCGTTATGATTGGATGCCTAACCAAGGATGGCAGTTTCAAACCCCAAAGGCCGGTCCTCTCCCCAGGGATTCCCGTTCCCGCTGGTCGTCGACGAATGCCTTCTATGGACACCTTTCCCTTTGGGCGTTAAGGCACACAGGAATCTGAGTTTAGGGACAACGCCAAGCTCGCCCTGCCCGAGGGAGCTCGCATCGGCAATTACCGCATCGAGAGGATCTTGGGCGCCGGCAACTTTGGCATCACCTACTTGGCCATTCATCAGGTCCTCAACACGGCAGTCGCCATCAAAGAGTACTTCCCCCGGGATTACTGCGAACGCAACGACTGGTCGGTGCGCCCCAACACCTTGGGCAGGAAGCCCAGGAGCTCTGGCCAATCGACCTACTTCACCTGGGGGCTTGCCCGTTTTATCAGCGAGGGGCGCACCTTGGGCAAGATCCAACACCCCAACGTGGTGCGGGTGGTGGACTTTGTCACCGCCAACGACACGGCTTATCTCTGTATGGAGTACGAGCAAGGGGCCACCCTAGAGGAGATCCTTCAGCGCCGGCCCAAGCTCTCGGAACGCCAAGCCCGGGCGCTCATCGACCAGGTGTTGTCGGGCCTTGAGGCCATCCACCAGCACCGAATCATCCACCGAGATATCAAGCCGTCCAACCTCTATTGGCGCAAGCGCGATCGCCAGTTCATGCTCATCGACTTCGGCAGCGCTCGGGAGCTACCCGAGGCCACCACGGCCTTGACCCACGTCATTACCCACGGCTATGCCCCTTTGGAGCAATACGGTCAATCCAGCCGGGACTTTGGCCCCTGGACCGACATCTACGCCCTGGGGGCGGTGCTCTACCACGCCATCAGCGCCAAGAACCCGGCGCCAGCCCCCTTGCGGGTCTACAACGACGAATTGGTCCCCGCCGTGGAGATTGGCCGTGGGGAGTACTCCCACGCCCTGTTGACCGCCATCGATCGGGCGCTAAAGCTCAACTGGCAAGAGCGGTTTTTGAGTGCGGGGGAGATGCGGGCGGTGTTGGCGGCCAGCAGCGGCGACGGCGCCGATGGCGCCGCCACCTGGGGTTCCTCCTCCAACGCCCTGGAGGCCAATGCATCACCAGTCCCGGGGCAGGGATCTCCCCCCAGCCGTCCCTGGGATGTCGCCAGTCCAGGATCGCGGGGTTCCCTACCCGCCAGTCCCCCCAGTGGGTTTCCCCCCAGTCAGCCGGGGGGCGAAACGGCCCTCAAGCGCCCCCCTTTGCCGGGGGTGGAGCAGATCCACGGCTGGCCCACCCCCAAAGTGGTGGAGCGCCAGCGCCAGACGGCCCTGGCCTTAGGCCGGGTGGAGTGCCAGTTTCGCGATCCCCTCAAGAGCGGTGGATTGGGGCCGGAGATGAGCTTGATTCCCGCCGGGGCCTTTGTTATGGGGTCTCCCCCCGACGAAGCGGGCCATTTTGCCGACGAGGTACAGCACAACGTGACGTTGCCCAAGCCCTTCGCCCTGGGTGTCACGGCCGTGACCTTTGACGAATACGACCTTTACTGTCGCCACACCGGTGCCGACCGCCCCGACGACGATGGCTACGGGCGCGGCCTCATGCCGGTGATCAACGTGAGTTACGAACAGGCCCTGGGCTATGCGCGTTGGCTGTCCCAACAGAGTGGGGAGCGCTATCGGCTGCCCACCGAGGCCGAGTGGGAATACGCCTGTCGGGCGGGCACGACCACGGCCTACTGGTGGGGGAATGACATCGCCGTCAGTCGGGCGCGCTACGGCCAGGGCAAGAGTTCTGGACGACCCATGCCGGTGGATCGCTACGTCCCCAATCCCTGGGGGCTCTACCAGATGCACGGCAACGTCTGGGAGTGGGTCGAGGACGTCTATCGGCCGGACATCGGCCTTGGGGTGGGCCAAATCAACCCCCGCTACCTCGACGGGGGTTTCGACCGGGTGATCCGCGGCGGGGCGTGGTCCTATGACCACCAGACCCTGCGCTCGGCGGCGAGGAGCAGTTTGTTGGCGGACCAGAGGAGCAATGCCGTGGGCTTTCGGGTGGCGAAGACGCTGCGGTTCTAGTCGCCAAGGGCGCCTTTTTAAAGCTGGCTTAGGCGAGCGTAGCCTTTGTCGGTGAGGCGGATGCCCACTAGGCTTTTGAGGGCAGGTGGGGCTTTCCTCGGATCCAGTCCACCGTTGCCATCTCGGGTGCCAGTTTCGCCCCCTTCGCCCCCTTGCCCAGGAGGGGTATCTGCGGTGGTCAGCACCTGCTGGGCGTCGATATAGCCGGCTCGATAGAGGGCGCCTAGGGCCCTGAGGGCTTCGACCCGCCGATAGCCCTGGGTTTCGGCCCAGATTTCCACCTGGCGGGATGTGACCTTCTCCCGGCGGCTCACCCGAGCCTCGGACAGGCTGATCAAGGCCTCCAAAATGTCGAGGGCCAAACTGTCGATGTCGTCCACGCTACCTCCCTCGGGCGCCGGCCAAAAGGCTTTATTAGCCCACGGTCAGATTGTATTGACCATGCTGTTCTGGGGCCAGATGGTGCCGGGGTTTGCGGTGCTGCTCCAAGTGTTCGACCCCTTTGCCTTGACGGCCATCCGCTACACCCTGGCGGTGCCGGTGATGGTGGCGTTGACCGTTTTGCTCCTCGGCTTGGGGGCTGCTTTGAATAGGCTGAGCCTTTGGCGCATCTTCGCCTTGGGGAGCGCCGGCATGGGGGGCTTGGCGGTATTCATGACCTTGGGACTGGCCTTTACCCACCCCATCACTGCGCTGATCGTCCAGTCCTGCTCGCCCCTCACCCATACGGCCATTGCTCATTTTTTCTACCGCGAGCCCTTGGCGCCGGGGGTGGTGACAGCGCTATTTTTGATCATTCCCGGCGCGGTTTGTATGGGAGTGGGGGCTTGGTCGGCGGAAGTGG
>JBHJHK010000261.1:0-12476 GCA_050330975.1 Candidatus Competibacterales bacterium
ATTACAAGGCCGCGCCCCACGGGCGCAGTTGGGGGTTAGCGCCCCCATGGCTACGTTTAAAAAGCGTAACAAAAGCGCCCCGGGGGACCTCCCCGGGGCGCTTTGCGTCTTGACGATGGCAAAAAGGCTCTGCTAAACAAAAATGTAGAGCTTTGGCGTCTCGCCCCAGGAGGATGCAGCCCGTGAGTGAAGCCCATGGTCCGCTGATCGTCGACACCAACTTGACGGCGTTTTTCAACCAGCTCGTCACGCGGGCCATGGCCCGTCAGCAGGTGGCGGCCACCGAGGAAGTGGCCCAGTACCTGGTGCGATTGTTGGCCGAATTCGCCCGTCCCGAGTCCCTCTACGATCGCACGCCCGACGGGCTCACCCTCAAACCCCTGGCGGCCCTCTACGCCGACGCCCTCGCGGCGGAATCGGGGGACGAACGCAACGCCTCCCTCAAGCGCCTGGGGGATGTGGCGTTGTTTATCTCCGGGGTGTTCCCCGACACCCTCAATCGCTCCCTGGTGGATGTGGATTACTACATCGCCATGGGGGGCAACGCCTACGGCTCGTTGTCCGAGGCGGGCAGTGGCCGCTTTAGGTTGTTAAACGCCCTGTTTGCCGAGCTGGCCGCCCGCTTTACCGCTTTGGTGGACGTTTTGGGAGAGGTGAGCGAGCGGGCGCACTTCACCGACAATCGCGATATTATGCGTCTATACGAGCGCTTCTTGCGCACCGGCAGTGTTCGGGTAGCCCAACAGTTGCGGGCTTTGGGGATAGAGCCGAGCTTGAGTGCCACCAGCACCAGCCGCCACTGACATTCGTGGGCCAAGGCGTTGACAAACCATCTCCTCACCGGCCTCCAGCGCCACTTGGAGGGCATCTACGAGTTGGGGGAGGGTCTGGATGTGGCGGCCTTCACCGTGACCGACGTCGAGTGGCTGACCCATGTCGATCCCGGTGCCCGGGGCGACTCGGCAGTGGTTGGCGGGGAGCGGTTGTTGGTGCGCCAGGCCGACGACGAGTTGCAGTTGGCCCTCTACCTCGACCCCGCGGTTTTATCCCGACTGGCCGATGACGATCCCTGGACCCACCTCCACGACGGCAACCTGGCCGACTATTGCACCGCTCTGGAGGGCGTCAGTCATTTTCGCTATTTGTGTTGGAACGCGGGCCACGGACGCCCAGTGACCGCCTTGGAGCTGGAAATGCAAGCCGAGGTGGACAAGTACATCGCCGTCGCCACCCTATTGGGTCGCCAAGGGGCGGGACGGGTACCCCGCGCCCTGCGGCCCCGGTTGTTCGACGAGCCCCAATTCCACGCCGGGTTATCCAAGGGGCTAACGCGCCGCTACTACGACGCCAATCGCTACGCCGACCGCTACGTCCGCCACTTGGAGGACGCCTACCTGCGGCGGGCGACGTCTGGTGAGGCCACCTTGGTGCGGGATTTACGGCGCTTCTATCGCCTGTCTCTGCGGGACAAAATCCGCCGCATCGAAGCCGTGGCCTGAGGGGCCATCTCTCAATTTCTCAAAAGTTCCAAAGGGCATTGACATTTTGTTCACCCAGCGCGGTGTAGGGTGTCGATAGTTATCAACCCGCCGTCCCGTTGAGGATTTTACGAGGAGCCCCCGCCATGACGTCGATCGCCCTGCGCTGCCGGGCCACCGCCAATCTCCTGGTTGCCTGGCCGCCCAAGACCTTTGCCGCCAGTCTGGTCCTCGTGGCCTTGACCAGCTGTACCACGCCTTGGGTCACCTCGGCGGTCATCGCCGAATTCCCCCGGGCTGATCTCCCCTTGGAGGAAAGTGTCGCCACTCTGCGGGTCGATTCGTGGCAAAAATCATCTCCTGGTCAGTGTTCATCCCTCACCCGCCGCCAGCGCTGGCACGGCCGGTATCGCCAGGGGGTATTGGGCCAGTTGTTGGGCTCGGCGGCGGCCTTGATGCCCGCCCAATCCCATGGGTGCCCCATCTTTACCAAGATGCCCAAGATGCCCCACGTCCCCCCGTGGCCGGCGTGATGGGGATCGCCCGTCCCCGGGGGTGTCCAGGGGCGGCGTTTCCTTCGGCGTCCCATCAGCGCTCAATCGCTGGCAAAACGGCGCGATACTGGGCCAAGTATGGGCGATTCGCGCTTTGAAGGAGACAAGGCAGCCGGCTAAGGGAGCGGGGGGTCGTCCCAGAGACGCCCCAATCGGCTTGCTCAACGTTCTGGCGCGGGCACAATAGGGGGCTTGATCTCGTTTCCCTGCCCAGGAGTTCCCCATGCCCCCCCCAAAGCTCACCGTCGGCGTACTGTTCGGCGGTCGCTCCTGTGAACACGAAGTTTCCCTGCGCTCGGCGCGCTCGGTGCTGGCGGCCATGGACCCCCAACGCTTTACAGCGGTGCCCATCGCCATCACCAAGGCGGGGCAGTGGCGGGTACTGGACCAGGTTGCCCTAGCGGGGGACAAGCTACCGGCTCTGGCCAGCGAGGGTCGTCCCTTGGCCCTCACCCCCGAACCCGCCGCCGGCAAAGCCGACCTCCCGCCCCTAGATGTCATTTTTCCCGTCCTCCACGGTCCCTTGGGGGAAGACGGCACCGTCCAAGGGCTGTTGGAGCTGGCGGGGATTCCCTATGTGGGCTCCGGGGTGGCGGCTTCGGCGGTGGGGATGGACAAGGCCATGATGAAGGCGCTACTGGCCCACGCCGGGCTGCCCGTTACCCCCCACCGCACGGTCTTCCGCCGACGCTGGCGGGCCGAGGCCCCCCAGGTGATGGCCGAATGCGAAGAGGCGTTCCCCTATCCCTGGTTTGTCAAACCCGCCAACATGGGATCCAGCATCGGCGTCACCAAGGTCCACCACCGGGGCGAATTCGCCGCCGCCATGGACACCGCCGCCCAGTACGACCGCAAACTGTTGGTGGAGGCCGGCGTCGAAGACGCCCGGGAACTGGAAGTGTCGGTGTTGGGCAACGAAACCCCCCGGGCTTCCCTCCCCGGGGAGATCCGCCCCAAGGGAGCCTTCTACGACTACCGCGCCAAGTATCTGGCCGACGACGCCGAACTCCTGGTGCCCGCCCCTGTGGAAGAGACCCTGCAAACCGACCTCCAAACCCTGGCTATCAAAGCCTTCCAGGCCCTGGACTGCGCCGGTCTCGCCCGGGTGGACTTCTTGATGAGCCGGGGGAGCAGCGAGATTTTTATATTGGAAATTAATACGTTGCCAGGCTTTACCTCCATCAGCATGTATCCCAAGCTGTGGGAGGTGTCGGGGGTGCCCTATCCCGAGCTCATCGAGCGCTTGATCCTCCTCGCCCTAGAACGCCATGGGGAAACCCAGGCCAATCAAACCAACTTCCTCGCCGCCGCCGACGCTCCCCAGGCGCCATAGGGCCAGCCCCCCCCTCCGGTGCAAGTTTTGTATAAAACTATTTTCGTCGCTCGTAGTCACTGGTTGTAGCTACCTGCTTGATGTTGTGAAGAAATAGTCCATTGTGGGGCCGGCTGATTCACCGAAATAGCCACGAGGTAACTCACTGGTGGGGCTCTTTGCTTGTACAAAATCTATCTCTCTCCGGGAGTCGTTTTGTACCCATGGAACGACCCCCAACCAGAGGTGGCTTGTGGTCGAACGGCGACAGGGCCCTGGGCATCCCACGTTTTTTTCCGGCCACAACCGCCAGCCCGAACCGCACTTTACCCTCCTTGGGATGGGGGCCTTCGGGTTGGCCGATTTGAGAATTTGCGACAAGGTGATTAGCGGATGAATACGAGCGTTCCGAGGACTCTGGGTGTGGCGATTGTCGGTATGGGAGGTGCCGAAGCCACCACGGCCATCGCCGGTACCGAGCTGATCAAACGCGGCCTGGCACCCAAAACGGGTCTCCCCTTGGCTCAACTTGGCCCGGGTTTGTTGGTGGAGTATGAGAATCTGGTGTTTGGGGGTTGGGATCTCTACGAGGCGGACCTGCTCACCGCCGCCCGGGAGCACGGGGTGCTGGACGACCGCCAACTCCAGGGGATTGAAGATGCCCTGAGCCAGCTAAAACCCTGGCCCGCCGCCGGCAACCCGGCATTTTGCAAAAACGTCCGCGGCGAGCGGGAGCATACCCCACAGCCCCTGCGGGCCCAGGTGGAGGCCATCATGGCCGACCTGAGGCGGTTTCGCCTCGAGAGCGGCGCCGACGCCGTGGTGGTGATCCATCTGGCCTCCACCGAGCGGCCGGTGGAGGTGGCTAACCCCGTCTTCCAATCCCTCGCAGCCTTTGAAGCCGGCCTCGACGCCGACGACCCCGCCATCAGCCCGGCCATTCTCTACGCCTATGCCGCCATCAAGAGCGGTTGTCCCCACGGCAATTTCACCCCGTCGGTGGCCGCCGATGTCCCGGCGCTGATCCAATTGGCCCAAGACCTGGGCGTGCCCGTCGGCGGCAAGGACGGTAAGACCGGGCAAACCCTATTAAAGACTGTCCTCGCCCCTGCCCTGCGGGCCCGGGCCCTCAAGGTGGACGGTTGGTACTCCACCAATATCCTGGGTAACCGCGACGGTTTGGCCCTCCACGATCCCGATTCCCTGTCGTCCAAGATCAACACTAAGGGGTCGGTACTAGACGATATGTTGGGCTATAAAGTCGAAGATCACATCGTCCAGATTTCCTATTACAAGCCTCGGGGCGACAACAAAGAGGCCTGGGACAACGTCGACGTCACCGGCTTCTTGGGCCAGGCGATGCAGATCAAGGTCAACTTCCTCTGTAAGGATTCCATCCTAGCGGCTCCATTGGTGTTGGAGATCGCCCGGGTGTTGGACCTGGCCCACACCCGGGGGGAGGGGGGTATCGTCGGCGCCATGGGGACCTTCTTCAAGGCGCCCATGGCGGTGGCGGGGACCTTTGTGGAGCACGCCCTCCACCGCCAGGAGTTGGCCCTGGCCCAGTGGCTGGCTGGGGTAGACACTGACCAGATGTCCCAGGTGGTGGATGTCGCCGACGTCTGAGGTCTTATTGTGAGCGATGCCATATCCCCCGCCCTGGTGGGGCTGTTGGGGGAACTCAACGATCTCAAGCGGGTGCGGATGGCGGATCATCCCTTGAGCTTGGCGGAGCTGGGCTTCACCCGGGCTTGGCACGCCTTGCTGGCGGGCCAGCCCCTGGCGGAGGTCGCCCAGAGCGAGACGGCAGCGGCGTTGGTGGCGGCGCGGCTGGGGGGGATCGACGGCGCCGTCCTGGCGGTGGCGGGGCTCGATGAGCGGGCCACACTCGCCGTGCGAAGCCGAGCCCTCGACGCCGTGGCGGCCACCCTGGCGGCGCCGTTTCGCGCCGCTTTGGCCTCGACTTTGGAACGCTATCCCGCGGCGGGCCCACCGCCGCCGTCCCCCCCGGCTTGGGTCCAGCGTCTCATGGACCAGCCCCGAGCCGGGGCGACCTGCCCGGGGCGACCCCGCCTGGTGTTGGAGCCCCCGGAGAGCCACGGCGACCACTGCTATACCACGGCCATCTACGGCGTCCTCATCGCCGCTGCCTGGGAAGCCCCCGTGGAGCTGCCGTTCCTCGCCGGGCTGTGTCACCACTTCCACAACGTCTATTTGCCCGACGCTGGATTCACCGGCGAGGCGTTGCTGGGGGACCACCTAGAGACGGTGGTGGCCCGGTTGAGCGAGCGGACCGTGGCGGCCTTGCCCCCCGTCCTCCAGGGGCCAGTGGCCGAGGCCCGAACTCTGCTGACCCACGCCGACACCCCCGTCGCCCGGGCCTTCCACGCCGCCGACGTCATCGATCGGGTGCTGCAGATGCAGCACTACGCCCGGGGCGCCCAGTTCCAGTTGGCCCAGGCCCTCGACGACATGGAGCTGGTCCACCCAGGCCCCCTCCAGCGCTTCCAGCAACAGATGTTGGCCGCCGCAGGGCTGTGGCCATGAGGGTCCTCGACCGGGCGTCCACCATCGCCACTTTGCCCCTGGTGAGTCCCCACAGCGGTCGGCCCTTAGTCCCCGTGGGACCCAACCTGTTGGCCGCCGGGGACGAGCACTGGCCGGTGGTGGATGGCATTCCCTTCCTGCGCCCCGACCGCGAGGCCCTGCGCCTCGCGGCGGTGGCGGCCGTGGCCCGGGGCGATACGGCCACCGCCCGCCGCCTGCTCCTCCAGGATCAAGACGACTGGGCGCCCCTGCCCCCCCCCTCCGATGCCGCCGTGGACGCCGTGGTGGACGCCGTGGCTCGGGGTGCCGTGGGGGCTCGCCAGGCCATGGTGGAACTCAACTTTGGACCGGTGGCCGACTACTTCGCCCACCGCTGGTCGACGCCGACTTTCCTGGCGGGGTTGGGTCTGCTGGCCCAGCATTGGCACCGTCCCTCGCTGGTGGTGGAGCTGGCCTGTGGCCTGGGGCAGTTGCTGCGGGAACCGGTGCGGCGCGGGGTGCCGGGGATCGGCATCGACCTGGTCTACGCCAAATTGTGGCTGGCCCGCCATTTTGTCTTCACCGACGCCGCAGCCCCCGTGCAACTGGTGTGCGGCGATGCCGGTATTCCCCCCTTGGGGGAGGGCGACGACGCCCTGGTGCTGTGCCACGACGCCCTGTATTTTTTCGCCGCCAAGGAGCGGGTGGCCACGGCTTGTCTGGGCATTGCCGGGCCTCGGGGGACGGTGCTGTTCGGCCATGCCCACAGCAGCGCGGTGGACCACGGCGGGGTGGGGGGCATCCCTGGACCCCGGCGGCCTACGCCGAGTTGCTGCCGGGGGCCGTCCTCTACGACGACGCCGAGCTGGCGGCGGCGCTGTTGGCCAACGCCGAAGCACTCCCCCGCTCACCGGCGGCCCTGGCCGCCGTCGAGGCGGTGGCCCTGGCTTGGCGGGGGCCCGAGGCGCCGGCGTGGGGGTACCTCGACCTGGGGCAGCCGCCGCCGACGGCGCCCCTCGTCCTCAATCCGCTGTTGGCCGGGGCGGCCCCGGGGGAGGGACCCCGCTGGCCCACGGCCCGGCTGGCGGCGGAGTACGCCGACACCCCCTACCTGCGGCTGGATCGCCCCCTGGAACCCGCCGCCCAGGCCCGGGCGGCCCCGGGCAGCGGCGACGACCCCGCCCTGCGGGACTGGGCCCGGCGCCGGGTCCTGTTGGATTGTCCCCGTGGCTGGTGACGTCCTGGGGTGGGGGATCTTGGGCTGCGGTTGGGTGGCCCGGGACTACGGGGCGCCGGCCATGGCCCAGGCCCCCAGCGCCCAGCTGGTGGCGGTGTGCGACCTGGATCCCGAGGCCATGGCCGCCGTGGCCGCCGCCGGCGCCGCCGCGGCCTGCCGGCGCCACGGCGACTGGCGGGCCCTGCTGGCCAACGCCGCCGTGGAGGCGGTCTACGTGGCCACCCCCAACCACCTCCACGCCGAGCAGGTCATGGCCTGTGCCGCGGCGGGCAAGCACGTGTTGTGCGAAAAGCCCATGGCCATCGCCGCCGGCGACGCCGCGGCCATGGTGGTCGCTTGCGATGCGGCCGGCGTGGTCTACGCCACGGCCTTCGACCAGCGCTTCCACCCGGCCCACCAGCGCCTCAAAGCTTTGGTGGCCGAGGGGCAGCTGGGGACGGTGACCCAGGCGCGGATTCGCTACGCCTGCTGGCTGCCGCCCCACTGGGCCCCCGACAACTGGCGCATCGACCGGGCCCGGGCCGGGGGCGGGGCGATGATCGACCTGGCCCCCCACGGCTTGGATCTCCTCGAAATGATCCTGGGGGAGCCCTGGCAGGGGGTGTCGGCCCTCACCCAGCGGGCGGTCCACGCCTACGCCGTGGACGACGGCGCCATCCTCAGCGGCGCCTTTCCAGGGGGGGCTTTGGGGGTGATCCAGGTGGGTTACAACTGCCCCGATCCCCTGCCCCGGCGGGTGTTGGAGGTGGTGGGCACCCGGGCCATGGCCGTGGCCACCAACACCATGGGTCAGACCCCCGGCGGGGAACTCGCCCTCCTGGACGCCGCTACGGGCGCGGCCCAGGACGTGGCCTTTCCCCGGGAGGCATCGCCCTTTGTGGGCCAGATCCAGGCCTTTAGCGCCGCGGTGTTGGGGGGGGTGCCCTTTCCCTTTGCGGGCGCCGACGACGTGCGGCGCCTGCAGTTGCTCCTAGGGGCGTAGCGGAGGATTTGCCCATGCGCTTGGCCTATAACACCAACGGCACCGCCCATCACCGCTTGGACGACGCCTTGGTCCTCATCGCCGACAGCGGCTACCAGGGGGTGGCCCTGACCCTGGACCACCACCACCTCGACCCCTTTGCCCCGGACTTTCGCCGCCGGGCCGAGGCCCTGGCCCGGCGGTTGGAACAGCTGCGCCTGGGCTTGGTGGTGGAGACCGGGGCGCGGTTTTTGCTAGACCCCCGCCACAAACACGAGCCCACCCTGATCAGCCCCCACCCCGCGGGGCGGGGGCGGCGGGTGGATTTACTCTGCCGAGCCGTCGATGTGGCGGCCGTGGCCGCCGGCGAAGCGGTGTCGTTTTGGGCCGGGGTACCGCGTCCTGGGGTCGACCGAAACACCGCCTGGGACTGGCTGGTGGCCGGGGTGGCGGCGGTGGCCGACTACGCCCGCAGTTGCGGGGTGGTGGTCGCCTTTGAACCGGAGCCGGGGATGTTGGTGGAGACCGTGGAGGATTTCTACGACCTCAAACAGCGCCTGGCCCAGGTGACCGACGCCCCCTTGACCCTGGCCCTGGACACCGGCCACTGTCTGGTGACCCAAGATCGTGACCCCGCCGAGGCGGTGGTGGCCTGCGCCGGCGACTTGGGCACCGTGTCATTGGAGGACATGGCCCGGGGCGTCCACGTCCACTTGCCCTTTGGCGAAGGGGATATGGATGTGGCGGCGGTGCTGGCTGCCCTGGAACATATCGCCTTTTCCAAACTCGTCTGTGTGGAGTTGTCCCGGGATTCCCATCGGGCCCACACCATGGTCCCCGAGGCCAAGGCGTGGCTCGACGCCCGCCTGGCGGCACTCACCCACAAGGGGTAGCGATGCGCATCTGTTTTATCTCCAGGCGCTACTTTCCGGCCATCTCCGGGATGAGCGTCTACGCCCAGAATTTGTTGGGGGAATTGGTGGACGCTGGCCACCGGGTGACCATGATCTCCCAGTACCGCAATGACTGCGCCGGTGCCGGCATCTACGGCGGCGGGCCGCCGCCACCGGTGGCGGGGGTGGAGGTCATCGGCCTCGAGTCCCTCGGGGAACAACGGGTGGGGTTTGGGGAGCCGGCGGATTTTGAGGCCGACCTCCAGGCCATGGTGGCCGCTGCCCTCGAGGCCCACCGCCGCCAGCCCTTTGACATCGTCCACGCCCAGTACGGCTACCCCAACGGCTTGGCCGCGTTGGAGGTCAGCCGGCAGTTGGGAATCCCCAACGTGGTGTCCATCCAAGGGGGGGATGGCCATTGGGTGGGTACCTGCTGTCAGACCCACAAGGCCGCCATGTTGGCAGTGCTCAACCACGCCGGGGCGTTGCTCATCGGTAGCCGTTCCTTTGCCGAAGAGGTCCACGGCCACCACGGCGTCGCCGTAGAGCGCTTTACCATCGTCCCTGGGGCCACGGCTACCAAGCGGTTTTATCCCCTGGAAGACCGTCCCCTGGGGGCGGCGCAATCGGTGCCCGTGTTGCTCTACCACGGCCGGGTGGACTGGCGCAAAGGGGTGGGGGAATTGCTGGGGGCCATGGCGCTGCTGCGGGATCGGGGGCGGGCGGTGAAATTACTGGTGTCGGGCATCGGACCCGATGTGGACGGCGCCGTGGCGTTGACGGCGGAGTTGGCCCTGGGGGATCGCGTCGAATTCACCGGCTACGCCGACTACGCCAAGGCTCCCGACGTGTACCGTCGGGGGGATATCTTCGTCTCTCCCACCTACTCTGAGGGCTTTTCCAACACCATTTTAGAGGCCATGGCCTCGGGGTTGCCGGTGGTCTCCACCGACACCGTGGGGGTGGTGGATTGTCTGCGCCAGGGGGAAAACGGCTTGTTGGTGGCGGTCCGGGATGTCGAGGGCCTGGCGGCGGCCGTGGAGCATTTATTGGACGACGGCGAGTTGCGCCAGCGCCTGGCGGCCGCCGCCCTAGACGAGGTGGAGACCCGCTATTCCTGGCGGGCGGTGGGAGCGCTGATCCAAGACATCTATGGGCAGTTGGCGGGCACGACCCCCGACAACCGCTGGTGGCAGGTCTACGGGGACCTGGCCAATATGAGCCGGGAGGACGCCGATCTCAGCTGCCGTTTCCGCCGCGATCCCCACCTGTTGTGACCCAAAGCCCCATGGCAAGGGTTTGTTTGGCCCTCTCCCCCCACCTGGACGACGCGGCATTTTCCTGTGGTGGGTTGCTCAACCGCCTGGTGGGGGAGGGCTGGCGGGTGGTGATGGCCACAGTATTCACCGCCTCAGTTCGAGGGCCCCGGGGTTTCGCCCTGCGCTGTCAAACCGATAAGGGCATCCCGGCAGGGGTGGACTACATGGCGTTGCGGCGCCGAGAAGACGCCGCCTGTGGTCGGGCCTTGGGGGTGGAGGTGCGCTGGTTGGGGTTACCCGAGGCGCCCCACCGAGGCTACGATTGTCCCGAGGCGTTGTTTGCCGGCTCAAGGCCCGATGATGAGATCTGGCGGGGGGTGGTCGAGGCGATTGATCCTCTACTGGCCGAGCTCCAACCGGCGTTACTCCTGGCCCCCCAGGGGTTGGGGCATCACGTGGATCACCTCCAGCTGGTGCACGGCCTAGTCAATTCAGCGCCGGCGTCGACGGTGCCCACGGCCTGGTACCGAGACACCCCCTACGCCCTGCGCAACCCCGCCGCCGAACCGGCGCCTACCCTGCCCAGGGGGCTGGTGGAAGGCGGGGTGGCCCTCGGCGAGGCCCAGCTGGCGGCCAAGCTGGCGGGGTGTGGCTGCTATGCTAGTCAATTGGGGTTTCAGTTTGGTGGGGTTGACGCCATGGCCGAGCAGCTGCGGGCTTTTGCCCGCCGGGAAGGCCAGCGCTGTGGTGCTGTGGGGAGTGGGGCCGAGGTCTTGGTTTACGCCGAGGGCTCGGAGGTACTCTCCGCCGCCTTTGGGTCACCGTGGGTGTAGCCACCAGTTCCATATCGGCCAAACCTCTAGGCGAGGCGCCGTTCCTCAAAACTTTTCACAACTATAGGCCTGCGGGGCAGTGTCGATAAAACGACCCTAGCCTACCGAGAGCTCACAAATTATGGCGTCATCCAGCCCCAGGAGGCATAGAATTCTGTACACAGTATTGCTGTTTGGAAGCAAAGATTATTCCATCGCCAATGCCACCAAACGGTAGTGATCATCCCCATGGCAGAAACTAAAGACGCTCTCTTCACAACCTGGCTGGGCCTGTGGCTGGCCCAGCGGGATCTCGAGGCGACGCGCCTGGCGGAGTACCGCGCCTTGGCGACCGCCATCGCTCCCCTGGTGGATTCGGTGCCGGGCCCCTGGGCCCAGTTACCGGGGTTGATCCACCGAATGTTGGGGCCCCGGGGTTACGCCTGGAACGGCATCTACGCCCGGGATGGCGAAGACCTGCGTTTGGTGGCCGCCGAGGGACCCCCAGTGTGCGCCAGCCTCCACCGGGTGGACGAGGGGGGGGAGGGCAGTGACCAACGCCACCTCCCCGGGCGCTCGGGTATGTGCTTTGACGCCATGATCATGAACCAGACCCTAGTGGCCTCTGACGTCAAGGCTTGGCCAGGCTACGTCTCCTGCGACGGGGAGAGCGGCTTGGCAACGGTGGCGGGTATGGTCTGTCCCATCCGCAACGACCAGGGCACCCCCATCGCCGTGTGGGACCTGGATGCCGTCGCGCCCTTGGCCCCCGAGGATGGACCGTGGTTCGACGCCCTATTTGCCACCTTGTCGGCACTCCTCCAGCCCGCCTCCCTCTTGTCTGTGTCCCCGTGGTCCCCATCTGCATCTACTGAATCGAGGTAAACCCATTGCCCCTGGAGTCCAACCCATGAACGATGCCCGCTACCGCAAAGACCCCGCCACCCTGGAGAAGCTCACCCCCCTCCAGTACCAAGTCACCCAGCAAGACGGCACCGAGCGTCCGTTTCAAAACGAGTACTGGGACCACAAGGCCCCGGGCCTCTACGTCGACGTGGTGAGTGGCGAGCCACTGTTCGCCTCGGTGGATAAATACGACTCCCACAGCGGCTGGCCGAGTTTTACCAAACCCGTGGCGTCCGATATGGTGGTGGAGCGCACCGACCAAAGCCACGGCATGGTGCGCACCGAAGTGCGCTCCAAACACGGCGATTCTCACCTGGGTCACGTGTTCCCCGACGGCCCGGGCCCCGCTGGCCTTCGCTATTGCATCAACTCGGCGGCACTGCGCTTTATCCCCGTCGACCAGTTGGAAGCCGAGGGCTACGGCGAGTATCGCGAGCTGTTTGAGCCCCAGGGTCAGGGCAAATAGCCCAGCGCTCGGTGGCCAGTGGCGGGTGGGTTCCGGGGGCGGGCGAGTGCGCCGCCGTCACCCTCGAGCGCG
>JBHJHK010000262.1:0-8099 GCA_050330975.1 Candidatus Competibacterales bacterium
CCCGGACCTCGATCCGGCCCAAGGGCTGTAATGCCCCGAAATGCCTCCCCCAGAGCCGAACCAGCCCGACCCAGAACCGGCCCAAGCGGTGGAATCCCCCAAGGCATCTCCCCAGGTGGAAGCCCCGGAATCCAAACCAACGCGCCGGCGGAGTCCCCGGGCGGGGAGCCGCAGCGCCACCAAGGCCGACAACGAGACCGCGGCAGCGCCGCCGGACGTCACCCCCGCCACTGCCTCGGAGTCCCCCCCTGAGGGCGAGCAATCGTCGATCACTCCCGAGGCAACCCAGCCCTCCCCAGAGACAGGGGAGCCAGCGAGCGTGGCACCCAGCGATAGCTCGGCGGAGAACTCGGCGGAGAACTCGGCGGAGGGCCCAGCAGAGAAGACAGCAGAGGAGGAAGATCGTCGCCCGTCAGGCGCCGATCCAGCCGCCGGTGACGCTTCCTCCCCTTGATGGGCTGGCGAGCGCGATTACCCCTCCCCGGCCTCGGTCGGGGAAGGGGTGATTCGGGCTATCACATCCCGTAGCGCTCGCGAATGCTCAACAATAGCCCTTCGACAGCGGCTTCGATGAGATCCAGCACCACTTCAAACCCCCCCGGACCACCGTAGTAGGGATCGGGGACGTGGGGTTCACCCCGTTCGGGGGCGTAGGCCATGAGGTACTGGACCTTGACTCGCTGTTCGGGGGTCTCGGCCAGCTCCAGTAGATGGCGGTGATTGGCCTCGTCCATGACCAGCACGTAGTCGAAGCGCTCCAGGTCTTCTCGCTCGACCCGGCGCGCCCGGATGCCCTTGAGATCGAACCCCCGGGCAGCCGCCGTCATCTGCCCCCGCCGATCCGGGGGAGCCCCCCCGTGGTAGGAGTGGGTGCCCGCCGAGTCCAGGTAAATCTTGTCGGCGAGCCCGGCGTCTTCGATCATGCGGCGAAATACTCCCTCGGCCATGGGGGAGCGGCAAATGTTGCCCATACAAACGAAGAGCACCCGGCAAACAGCGGAGGCCGGTGGCCCCTTGACGCCGGTTTGGGGGGAAGGGGAACGTTGCTTAAACATAGTCCATCGACCCATTGCAACCGTCAAATAGCATAGCATAGCGCCCCTTGGGAAGGGCGCCCCGGGGCGGCCGATGCCGTCACATACCCTCGCGGGCCAAGGCCGCGGTAGCCCTGGCGAGGTCGGCCCCGGTATCCACCCCCAGGGGGGGTACGGCCACAGCCTCGGCGATGGCGATCACCAAACCGTTCCACAGTGCCCGCAGCTGCTCTAGGGCTTCAACGGCTTCCAAGGGGGACGGTGGCAGGGTGGGATAGTCCTTTAATACCCCCACCCGATAGGCATAGAGCCCTAGGTGACGCCGATAGAGGCCCTGCGCCGGCAGGGCTGCCGGGCGCTCGGCCCCCGAGCCAAAGGCCTGGCGGTGGTGGGGAATGGGGGCGCGACTGAAATACTGCGCCCGACCGCGGCCGTCGGTCACCACCTTGACGACGTTGGGATCGAACAGCTCCTCGATGTCGACGATGGGCGTGGAGAGGGTCGCCAGGGCGGCTTGGGAATCCTTGGCCAGCAGTTCGGCCACTTGGCGCAAGAGGACGGGGGGCATGAGGGGTTCATCCCCCTGGAGGTTGACGACGATACCGTCGTCGGGCCAGCCCAAGGCCTCCACCACCTCGGCGCAACGGTCGGTGCCCGAGGGATGATCCTCCCGGGTCATCACCACCCTGGCGCCAAACCCCTCGGCGACGCGGCGGATGCGCAGGTCGTCGGTGGCCACCACCACAACCGAAGCCTCCGAGTCCACCCCCCGGCGGTAAACCCACTGGATCATGGGAAGGCCCGCCAAGGTCAGCAGGGGCTTCCCCGGCAGTCTGGTGGAGCCAAACCGCGCCGGGATCACCACGGCAAACGCCGTCATCGGCGTTCGGGGACCTCCTCATCGGGGGCCAGGGGCCGCGCTTCCGATTCCAGCATCACCGGAATGCCATCGCGAATGGGGTAGGCCAACCGGCTGGCTTTGCAGAGCAATTCCTGGCGTTGTTTGTCGTAGACCAAGGGGGCCTTGGTCACGGGACAGACCAGGATATCGAGGAGTTTTTGGTCCATGAGAGCCTCCGAGATGGGGAGAATCGCCATTGTCTAGAGCATTATTCAGCGATGAGTGAACGACAACCGCACGGCCAAGGCAGCGTCAAAGGCGCGGCTCAGCACCGCGTCCACCGGCACATACCAATGCAGGGGACCAGCAAAGGCGCGGCACTTGACCGCGTCTTTTTCCGTCATCAATACCGGCCGTTGGTCGCCAAAGGCCAAATCCAGCGGGCGGAAGGGGTGATGGTCGGGAAACGGGTGGGGAATGATGGCGAGGCCATGGCGGCGCAAGTGGTGGAAAAAACGCTCGGGGTTGCCGATACCCGCCACCGCATGGACTTCCCCCCACCCCGGCCCCAGGGGCCGCGTCGGCCAGGATGCCTCCGGGGCGGGCGCCTCCGCCCCCAGGGCCAAAGCCTTGGATCCCACCAGGGCCATGGCGTATTCCCCCGGCTTCCCCGGGCCGTTGGCCACCACCAAATCCGCTTCCCCCAAGGCCTTTAGGGGCTCGCGCAACGGCCCCGCCGGCAGACAAAACCCATTGCCAAAGCGCCGCACCCCATCGACGACCACAATTGCCACATCCCGGGCCAGGGCGTAGTGCTGGAGGCCGTCGTCGGCCACGACGATGGAACAGCCCAGGTCCACCAGGCGTTGCACCCCCCGGGGCCGGCGGGGATCGATGACCACCGGACAACCACAGCGCTCGGCCAGAAGTAGCGGTTCATCACCCACCTGGCGGGGGTCGTCACCGGGGTGTACCTGCCGGGGAAACACCCGGCACGCGGCGCCATAGCCCCGACTCACGATCCCGGGGCGATACCCCGAGGTCCGCAGGCGCTGGACCAGGTACACCACCAAGGGGGTCTTGCCGCTGCCCCCCACGGTGAGGTTGCCCACCACCACCACCGGGACCGGCGCGGGCCTGACCCAACCGCCGTGGCGGTAAAAGAGATGCCGTCCGGCGACCACGGCGGCAAATAGACCACTCAACGGCCACAACGACCACGCCAGCCAAGTGCGTCGTTGCCAATGGGACAACACCCCTCAGGGCTGCCCCACGGCGGCGATGTTCACCCGGCGAAAACCCATGTTGCCCGCCACATCCATCGCCCACACCACCGCGCCCTGGGGGGCGCGTTCATCGGCGCGGATCACAAAGGGCAAGTCTCGCTCGTCCCCCGCCAGGGCCGTTAGGGCCGCCCGCAGGGCCGGGGTGTCCCGTTCCACCAGGGTCTGACCCGCCACCGCCACGGTCCCCTCCCGGTCGATGATCAGCTCGATGGTACGGCTATCCCGGGGGGCGGATTCGCGCTCCACTTCGGGCAAGGTCACCGCCAGATCGGCCTCCTGGACAAAGGTGGTGGAAATCATAAAAAAGATCAACAACAAAAACACCACGTCGATGAGGGGCGTGAGGTTGACGGTCAATTCATCGCCGCGGCGGCGGCGTCCGCGCAGTTCCACGAGTCGAAATCCTCTCGGGGTTGTGGGTTGGCGACAACAGAGGACAGGAAAGGGGATAGGTCAAAGCTGGCTGCGCTGACCCCGGGGATCCCGCAGGGCTTGGGGCGAGGGGGCCACCCGACTCTCCCGGCGACTTTGGCGGTGGAGCAGGTCCACCAACAGTGCCGCCTCCCGCTCGATATCCAAGACCAGAGAATCGACTTTGCGGGTCAGCAACCGGTGGAGCAACAGGCTTGGAATGGCCACGGTGAGGCCGGCGGCGGTGGTGATCAACGCCGTGGAGATCCCCGCGGCCAGGAGACCGGTATCGCCGGTGCCCTCGGTGGTGATGACGTCGAAGACCTCAATCATCCCCACCACGGTGCCCAACAGCCCCAACAGCGGCGTGATGGCGGCGATGGTGCCCAGCACGTCTAAAAAGCGTTCGAGATCGTGGGCCACCCGGCGACCGGTGTCTTCGATGGCCTCGCGAATGACCTCTCGACCCAAGTCCTTCTGGGTGAGGCCCACGGCGACGATTTGCCCCAAAGGCGAGTGGCGATGGCCGCCTTTGAGGTCGACGTCGCCGAGACTCCCTCCCCGGGCGGCGACCCGCAACGAGCGCACCAGACCGCCGGGCAAGACGCTCTCCCGGCGCAACGCCAGGGCGCGGTCGATGACGATGGCCATGGCCACCAGCGAACAGAGCACAATCGGCAGCATCAACCAGCCGCCGGCATGGACGAGTTCTAACACGGCGCCTAACTCCCGTGGGGCAAACGACAATGCATCATACTCGATCTGACCTGGGGTGCAATGCAGCAGCCATCCCCCGCCCCCTGACTCAAGGCTCCGGGGAAGCCTGCCAGCGCCCCAGGCGGTCCCGGTGGCCCGTGGTCAGCAATTTCCCCTCCTCCGTCCAGCGAAAGCTCAAGGCCCCCCGGCGGCCCGTGTCCAGCAGCGGGACGGCAGCGCGGCGGTAGACCGCCAGGGTAGCGGGCCGGGGGTAGCCGTAGCGGTTGCGATAACCGGTGGCAAACACCCCCACCTGGGGAGCCACAACCTCTAGAAGCCCGGCCGTGGTGGGGCGGCGCCCCTGGTGGGGGGCGACGAAGACATCGGCGGCTAGGGCGGACCCCTCGCGGGCGGCCAGCTGCCCCTGGCCTCGGGCCTCGAGGTCGCCGGCCAGCAGCGCCGACCCCACCTGGCCCACCACCCGCAGCACGCAGCTGTGGTCGTCCCCCGGCGCCCGACGGCCCACCACCGCCGGGTGGAGCACCTGAAAACCCACCCCATCCCACCGCCACCCCTGGCCGCGGCGGCACAGCTCGGCCCCCACAACGGGCACCGCCAGGCGGTCGGGGGTCAGCACCTGGCCCACGGGTAGGGCCTCGAGCAAGGAGGCCACCCCGCCGGTGTGTTGCCCGTCGGCGTGGCTCAAGATCAACACATCCACAGCAGAGATGCCCTGGTGCCGCAAAAAGGGCACTAGGACCGCTTCGCCCGTGTCGAAACCCGGCGACAACCGGGGCCCAGTGTCGTAGACCAGCACCTTGTGCCGAGTGCGCACCACCACGGCCAGTCCCTCCCCCACGTCGAGGACCGTGAGCCAAAACTGTCCCGGGGCCGGGAGTTCCCGGGGGGGAAGCAGCAACGGCACCAGCAACACCGCCCCCACCCAGCGGGCGGGGAGGCCCCGGGGGGCCAAAAGCCACAACAGCCCCGGCACGGCGACACCGACGGCCCACAACGGCGGCGGCGGATAGCTCCAGGCTCCCCCCAAGCTGTCGACGGCCGTCAAAAAGGCCCACAACCAGGCCACGGCCCCGTGGGCGACTTCGAGGATCGCCCCCTGGAGGGGAGGGAGCAAAAACCCCGCCACCAGGGCCAAGAGCACCAGGGGCACCACCACTAGACTGGCCCAGGGAATGGCCACCAGGTTGGCCACGGCCCCCACGGGCACCAAGGTCTGAAACACCACCAGGGTGATGGGCAACAGCGCCAGGCTGATGGCCAGTTGTAAGGTCACCCCCTGGCAAGCCGCCGCCGGTCCAAAGCGGTGGGCGGTGAGGTAGACGATGGCCGCCACGGCGCCAAAGGACAGCCAAAAGCCCACCGCCAGGGGGGCCTTGGGGTCGATGAGCAACACCGACAGCAACACCAGCCCCAACAAACGCCCGGGATCCCAGGGTCGCCGCCACCACAGGCCCAAGGCCACCAGCCCCACGGCCACCAGGGCCGGTTGGGTGGGCAGAGTCCCCCCGGCCAAGGCGGCGTAACCGGCGGCGGCGGCCAAGGCCCCCAACGCCGCCACCCGCTGGCTTGCCAACCGGGCCGCCCACGGGGTGCGCCGCCACAAAGCCGCCAGCCCCACCCCCCCGAAGGCCGCCACAAGACCGATGTGGAGGCCGGAAATAGCCATGAGGTGGCCAGTGCCGGTGCGGGTCAACAGGGCCCATTGGTCTTCCCCCATCCAGCGACGGTCCCCCACGGCCAAGGCCACCAAGATACCGGCGAAGGGACGCCCCTCCAGGGTGGCTCGCCAATCCCGACTCAGCTGATCCCGCAGGCGGTCGAGGCCGTGGGTCTCGGCCGTCCCCAGGCGCTCTGGAGGGGGGCTGGGGCGCACATAGCCCCGGGCGGCGATGTCGTTGACGAAGAGCCAACGCTCGTAGTCAAATCCCCCGGGATTGCTCAGGCCCCGGGGACGGCTGAGGCGCACCGTCAAACGCCAGCGGTCGCCCACCGCCAAGGGCAAGGTGTCGTCGTACAGGCTCAGCAATAGCCGGCCCCGCCAGGCCAAAGGACGGTCGTGGTGGGTCAGGTGTTTGACGGCTAGCTGAAACCGACTGCGGCGACCGTGGCTCGAAGGCAACGAGGCGATCCAGCCCTCCACCTGGAGGTCCACCCCCTCCAAGGCCACGGGCAGTTGGCTCGCCAGGGGCGGGGCGGCCAGTAACACCCACAAAGCCCCCGCCCCGCCAAAGGCCCAGAGGCGGGCAGAGCGCCAGCGAACGGCGACCAAGGCCAAGCCCACCATGGCCACCGCCGCCGTGGGCGCCGCCACTACAAAGTTCGGGCCCGTGGTGTGCCAGGCGGTGGCGCCAGTCAAAAAACACAGCGCTTCGCGGTACACTCGTGGAGTGGCGCCCCCTATCGCTGCCGCAGTGGAACGAAGCGTGGCGTCTGCTCCAAACCCACGTCGCCTACAACCCTATGCCACCCCACACCTGCCCATCCGCTGTGGCCACCGCCATGGGCACCCCGAAATGCCCATGGCGCCGACGGCGAACCGACGGCGACAGTCCCACCACCACGACGTCCACTATGTTCAAGCGCTTCCTCCAACGCCACTTGCCCGATCACCACAGCATTCGCCGTCACGGGTCGTTTCGCTTCCTGGGACCCTTGCTCCACGATCCCAACCTGTGGCACCTCAATCGCCGCTCGGTATCCGGCGCCCTGGGGGTCGGTCTGTTCAACGCCTTTATCCCCGTGCCCTTCCAATCCCTGCTGGCGGCCATCTGCGCCGTCTGGCTGCGGGTCAATCTGCCCTTGGCCATCGCCGCGGTGTGGGTCACCAATCCCTTGACCATTCCGCCCATGTTTTATTTCACCTATAAAGTGGGCACCTGGATCCTGGGTACACCCCCCCAGCCCTTCGCCTTTGAATTGTCCATGGAGTGGCTTTTGAACCGCACGGGACAGATCCTGCCGCCGCTACTGTTGGGTTCTTTGCTGGTGGGAAGCCTGTTGGGCACGGCGGCGTTTATCGCCGTGCGCCATTTGTGGCGCCACCACGTGTTGCGCCGCCGCGCCAGGCGGCGCCAGACCCAGCGCCAAACCCCTAGCGAGGCCGCAGAAACCCGCCGCTCAACTGCCAAACCCGATCCATCTGCGCCGCCAGATCGAGGTCGTGGGTGACCACCACCAGGCTGGTGCCCTGCTCGCGGTTGAGGTGGAGCATCAATTCAAACACCTGGCGGGCGTTGGCACTGTCCAGATTGCCCGTGGGCTCGTCGGCCAGGACGCACAGGGGCTCAGTGATGAGAGCCCGGGCCACGGCGGCCCGCTGGCGCTCGCCTCCGGACAGTTCTCCGGGCTTGTGGCGCAACCGTTCCCCCAGACCCACTTGGGCCAACAGCCCTGTGGCCTTGGCTTTGGCCTCAGCGGGGGCAAGGCCGCGGATGAGCAAAGGCATGGCGACGTTTTCCAAGGCAGTGAATTCGGCCAACAGATGGTGGAACTGGTAGATAAACCCCAGGTGGCGGTTGCGCAGCCGGCCCCGTGCCCGTTCCCCCAGGCGACTCAACACCTGGCCGGCCACCCAGACTTCCCCCGCCGTGGGCAGGTCCAACCCCCCCAGTAGCTGCAACAAAGTGCTCTTACCCGCCCCGGAGCTGCCCACCAGGGCCACCCGCTCCCCCCGGGTCACGGCGAAATCCACCCCCTTGAGGACTTCGAGGGTCTGGGGCCCTTGGCGGAAGGTCTTGCTGAGGCCACGGCAGGCCAGAACCGGGTCGGCGGGGGGGATGCCCGGGTCGGTGGGGTGGGGGCGGGGGTCGG
>JBHJHK010000263.1:0-3454 GCA_050330975.1 Candidatus Competibacterales bacterium
AAAAGTCTGCTGCAGCGGCAGACACGCGTTGGCAGGCCCGGGTTGTGACCCACCCCCTTGGTAGGATCACACCGGGCTTGTCGGCCTTCCCTTCGCAAGACGCTAGCGCGGCGCGGCTCAAAAAAGCCCAGGCGGTGTTGGCCTAGGGCAAAAGCCTGGCCCTTGGCGGGTTTTTCCCCCCTAGGCCGGGCTCATATCTACCGCCGTCGTCCCCTGGGCTCGGCCCGCGAGATAGGGCGCCATATCCTCCGCCATGGCCGCCTGTGCTGGCGCGGTGGCCACCGCCGCCGGGAGCGCCGCCACCGCCGCTAGCCAACGGGCCAAACGACCCTCGCGGGAGGGTACCGGCAAGCCCCGGTGGGCCACCAACAGCGGCAGGCGCTGGAGATGGGTAAAGGCCGTGACGTCGGCCAACGTCAACGCCTCGCCGAGGATAAAAGGCCCCGTCCCTCCCAACGCCAGGGTTTCAAAGCGCTGCAGTTCAGTTTGGTATTGCCCTAGGGCGCGGCGTTGTCGGTCCGGCTCCTGGGCCATCACCAGCCGGTAAAACGCCGGCACCAGCCGGGTTTCGTCGACGTTGATCCAAAACCGCATCTGGGCTCGTCGGTAGGGGTCTTGGGGGGTGAGGGCGGGCTCTGGAAAGCGCTCTTCCAAGTACTGGTTGATCACCGTCGATTCCACCAAAGGGCGGCCCTCGTGGATCAACACGGGGACCTTGCCCAAGGGCGAAAGGGCTTCAAATCCCTCGGGTTTGGCGGCCAAATCGATCTCGACAAGCTCGGCCTCCAAGCCCTTGGCGGCCAACACCATGCGGGTGCGCTGGACAAAGGGGCAGCCCGGTATAACCATCAGGCGCAAAGCGGGAGTGTCCACGGCGAACTCCTGACAAGACGAGCTGGCGAGGAGGGAGGCGTCACAGCTCGTGCTGCCAAGGGGCGGGTACAAAGCGGTAGCCCTCCCCCTGGCGGCCGAGATAACCAAAGCTCGGGAACGGCACGTGGGAACCGGCGATCTGCAGTCCGTCCTCCGCCGCCAAGGCGATGGCCCGCCGCCGGGCGGCCTCCCCAGCCCTGGGGTCGATGTCAAACACCAACGTCCGCTCTGGGTGGTTGAGTTGCAGCGCGGTGAAGTCGGTGACATCCCCCCAAAAGAACAACTGCTCGCCCTTTGAGCTCAATATCAGACCGCTGTGGCCCGGGGTGTGGCCGTAGAGGGGGATCGCCACCAGCCCCGGCAGCACCTCAGTCTCCCCCTGGAAGAACTGCAGCCCCTCGCCGTAGAGCCGGGTCAAGCCCGCGGCGGCGTCAAACCAGGGCCGGGCGTAGTCCGGCGCCTGGGCTTGAAGCCGCGTCGAGGTCCAGTAGTTGTGCTCAAGGCCGTTGACGTACACCGCGGCGTTTGCAAACACCCGGCGGTCGCCCTGGATCATCCCCCCTAAATGATCGGGGTGGAGGTGGGTGAGGACGACGGCGTCTATGGCGTTGGGCTCGATGCCCAAGCCCGCCAACTGACGGGCGTAGTGCCCCGCTCCGGAGCCAAAAAACTGCGCCGCCCCGCTGTCGATGGCGATCAGCTGGCCGTCTAGCTCGATCAAATAGGCGTTGACGCTGATCCGCAACGGCCCAGGGGGCAAAAACTGTCGCTCCAGCGCCCCCTGGAGAGCCTCTGGAGGGGTGTTGAGCCACCACTGGGGTTGGATATCGATGTAGCCATCCAAAAGGGCGGTCACCACCGCGTCCCCCACCCGGGTGCGGTAGACCCCCATGGCTTGGCGGCGAGGTGGGGACTCGGTGCCCCGGGCGGGGGTGGCAGTTAACGCCAAACCGCCCAGGGCCGAGGCGGCGAGGGCGGATTTTAGGGCCATACGACGGGATAGCTCAGGCATGACGGCGTCTCTCAAGGGTTGATAAGAGGGGGCGTAAGCCCCGTTGACACCGCCAGTGTCGCCGGCAAAACCCCTCGACGACAAAGGGATAATTCTCTTCCATGGCTGAGTTAAACTCAGCTATCCAAACGTCGAGGCCGCCCGCTGTGTTCCAACGCCTGCCGTCCCCCGCCGCCCTGCGCACCTTTGAGGCCGCCGCCCGGTTGGGGAGTTTTAAGGCCGCGGCGGCGGAGTTATGGGTCACCCCCACGGCGGTGTCCCACCAGATTCGGGCCCTGGAGGACCACCTGGGGGTGGCGCTCTTTGTCCGCCGCACCCGGGCAGTGGAACTCACCGAGGCCGGTCGGCGCCTGGCGCCGGCGGTCCATTCGGCCCTGCTGGCCATCCACGGCGCGGTGGAGGAGATCCATGCCTTGGAGAGGGTCCTCACCGTGACCACCACCCCGGCCTTCGCCGCGTTGCGGCTGGTACCCCACCTCCCCGACTTCCAGCGCCGCCACCCCGACACCCGGGTTCAGCAGGACACCGGCACCGCCACCGTAGACCTGCGCCGCGACCGGCGCGTCGACCTGGCCATCCGCTATGGCTTTGGCCCCTTTGATGGCCTCCACGCCGTGCCCTTGGTCGGGGAATGGTTTGGCGCCTTCGCCGCCCCGGAGTACCTGGCCAAACGGGACGACCCCACCCGGGGTACCCTGCTGGAAACCCGGTGGCAGCAGCCCCTCCTCGGCGAGATCACCTGGTCCACCTGGCTGGCCACGGCAGGAGTGCCCCGTGCCGCCGAGCTGGATATCATGGGCTTCGACGAAGAACACTTTGTCCTCCAGGCGGCCATCGCCGGCCAGGGGATGGTCCTGGCCAGTTCGGTGGTGGTGAAAGATCTCGTGGCCCGGCGGCTGTTGGCCCCCTACCGTCCAGAGATCCGCTTGGCGGGGGCCCGTTACACCGCCCTCTGTCTCCCAGAGCGTCTGGCAAGCACCAAAGTACAGCGCTTCCTGTCTTGGCTAGAGGAAACAGTGGCCCGTTAAAGGGCCCACCCAGGGCCCCACCGCTGGCACAAGAGGATCTAAAGAGGCCAGTTCCGACAAGCCAGGCGGGGACGTGTCGGGCGTGGCAAAACTGTGGCTTGCGCCCTCAATCCCATCCTAGCAATAAGTGATCGCCTCCAGCGTCCCATGCCCATCCCAAACGCCCCTCGTGGGGTGTTTGGCTCGTGAATCCTTTTATTGAGGTTCGTGTTGATATGACACCCCAAACGTTATTGGCGTATTGCTTGGTCAGTTGTTGGCTATTTCCCGCCCCCGGCAAGGCCATTACCCTCTCGCTGGATCTCGACCCCACCACCCCAGGTATCCAGGACACCGCCACGGTGGCGGCGGGCGATGCCTTCGACGTCGATCTGTTCATCGATGTTGGGTGGGGCGAGCAACGGGGTCTTGGGTCCTGGGCTTAGCCCCATCGCCAACCCAGTGGTGGAAAACAGCAGGGGCCACGGCCAGCAAAATGCGGAGAGGACTGCGTGAAAGGGGGGTATTCGGGGCGTGGCGCAGGCGTGTGGCCCCGGCTGGG
>JBHJHK010000264.1:0-2282 GCA_050330975.1 Candidatus Competibacterales bacterium
GGGGCCATAGGCCATGAGGGCCACGGGCAGTCGGCCCCCCTCCCCCCGCAACAAGCCCGGGTCAAAGCGCCCTTGGCCCCCGGCATCACTCACCACTTGGCCCAACAGGAGATTGTTGCGGGCGTAGAGGGCCAGCTCCACCCCGGCCAAGGGCTCGGCAGTGGCGAGGGACCGCACAAACACGTGGAGACCGTCGCGGCCACGAAAAGTGGTCAGCCCCAGGTCTGAAATCAGCAACCACTGGGTGGCCCGGCTCTGCCAGTCGGGGACGGACTCTCCATCGGCGATGGTGGCCACCAGGGCGTAGAGACCAGGGGCGCCATCGGCCAGGAGCTCGCCGACCGGTACCCCTGTGGTCACCTCCTCGTTGCGGGGCCCGGCGATGGTCAGCCGAGTTTGCCCCAACCGCTCTCCCCGCCGATTCGCCAGATCCCTGACCCCATCGCCAGACAGAGGCGTGCCGAGGCGGCGGTCGTTGATGGCTTGGACCAGGTTGCGGTCGTGGATCTTGAGGATCTCCACCTCCACCGCAGCCACGTTCACCGTGGTCAACGGCACCCCCTCCTGGCTTGCCAATTCCCCCGAGGCCAACACATAACCATTGCCGCGAAACCCCACGGCGGGGGTGCGGTGGGGCACGCTGGCGGCAAAGGACTCCCCCGCCACGAGGCGCTCGCCACTGGCGGCGGGGACCCCGGGCCGGACCACCAGCCGATAGTCCGCGCCGTGGTCGACCCCCACGGCGCACAAGTCTCGGTCCCTGGCCTCCACCACCACCCCGCGATCGGGTTCGATCGCCAGGTAATCGCCCCAGGGGATGGCCCCCTTGGCCCCCTTGGCCAGTTGTTGGGAAAAGCGCAAGCACAGCAAAGGCCTTTGGCTGTCGGCCGTCACCTGGACGTCCACCACCCGAAAGGCGTTGGCCGCCACCAGCCGTTGGTGGCGCAGGGCGAGTTCGGGGTCAAAGACCAACTCCAAGGCCGTTTGCCAGGCGGCCATGGCCCTGGGGGGCTCCGAGTCGGCGAGGATCTCCCCCAAGGCCACCAGGGCCCGGGCTTTGCCGCGCTCGGAGCGGGCTACCCGGTAGCTCTGGTAAAGGGCCGCCCGAGCCCGGCTTCGGTCGGCGAGGCCGTCGTTTCGCCCCTCCCAGGCCTCCCCCAAGCGTCGCCACGCCGTGGTGAGGGTGGGCTCGGCCACCACGACCGCCTCCCAGGCGGCGATGGCCCCAGACCACTGGGCCTGGTGGCCCGCCGCTATAGCCCGGGCGATGGCCTCTGGCGGGTCGGCGGCGGCGGGTTGGGTCGCCATCAACAACCGTCGATAACCCTCGGCCTCCGCCGCCAATTCGGGGGCTTCAAAGGCATTGCCCTCCGGGAACACCAGTGCCAACAGCACCAGCAGGACCCCTTTCCACACCTGGTTCTTGTGCGCGTTCACCACCCGTCATCTCCCCACAGTCAAACCGTATAATCCGCCCCATTGTCACGGGCAGTGTACGCCATTCCCCCGTCGAAGATGGGAAAACGCCGCGCTGAAGCAGAGCATTTTTAGTAGAATCATCTCCGGTTACCGGCTGGCACAGCATTTAACAACAGCACCTGACAGGGGTGTCCCCCTTCAACACGGAGGTTCTAAGGTCCCAATGACTATCGAGAAAGCCCTGATTGTCGACGACTCCAAGGTCGCTTATGTCAAGCTGTCGAAGATGCTGGGCCAGCGCAACATCCAGAGCGATTGGGCGAGCAACGGCAACGACGGCCTCGACTACCTCCGGGAGCAGCGCCCCGACGTGGTGTTTATGGACATCATCATGCCGGACATCGATGGCTTTGAGACCACTAGCCGCATTCGTCAGAACGCGGCTTTCGACCGCTTGCCAGTGGTGATATGTTCGTCGTCGACCACCGAAGACGACCAAGCCAAGGCCAAGGCGAGCGGCGCCAACGCCTTCCTCGCCAAACCCTACACCGCCGAGGAGTTGGATCGCATCCTGGCCGACGTCGAGACCACCCTGGCAGCCGCCCCAGTGCCGGCGACGATCCTGGGCAGTGCCGAGGGCGTCACGGGCGAACTGGCCGCCTTTGACATGCCCCTTAGGGCGGACAGAGCCGCGGATAGTCTCCCCACCTCGCCCTCGAGCCAAAATTTCGAGACCGCCCACCCGCACGACACCCTCGAGCCCCGCGGTCCATCGACGCCCCGCGGCGGGGGCGCGGGCGCGGCCCGGGCGCGGGGGCCGGCCCCGGCCCGCCCGCGCCCGCCCGGGCGCCCGCAACCCGCCC
>JBHJHK010000265.1:0-7027 GCA_050330975.1 Candidatus Competibacterales bacterium
GCTAGTTTGTAAGTGAGGTAGGAGGGTCGCGTGGAGGGTCGCGAGGAGGCTCGCGAGGAGGGACTCGAGGATGGACGCGTGGAGTGACTTGAGGAGGGAAGTGAACAGAGGGCAATTGAAATTGCTAAAACTCTTCATCAAATGGGTTTTTCCATGACCCAAATTAGTCAGGGAACTGGTCTCTCTCAAGAGCGTCTGGAGGCTCTGCTGGGGGGTGAGGACAAGCCTGCCAGCTAACCACGTCTCAATCTTTATAGCGATTCTTCCTTCACGCCCGGGACAAAGCCAATTGCCGCTACGATATTGAAATGCAGGTGAGGAGCCACGGGGCCTACGTCGAGCGGGCGCTGTACTTAGAGACCTTCTGATGAATGTTTCTCGTCTTAACCCACCCCTTTCAACCTTCCCTGGCGTCGGGAGGCGCCCCGTTCCCTCCCCCGGGGACCTGCATCACCCACGAGGGAGGAGCGTCGGCAGGGGGTCTCCCCCACCCCAACCCTCCCCCGCTGGGGGAGGGAGCACTTCCCCCCAGCGGGGGAGGGTTAGGGCGGGGAGATCACATCCCCTCCCCCAGCAGGGGAGGGTTAGGGTTGGGGAGAGGGAGAGGTCGAGATCCTCCCTCTTTTGTCAGACGGCCTCTTAGCTGAGCAAACTCAACGCCCAACAGCTTTCAGAGGACCAGCGCTATACGGAGGCGAGTATGAACGAAGATTACACCCACCCACCGGCGCCAGAGGCTTCTGAAGCCTCGCTAAATCGTGATGATAAGGCCCGCCGGTTAGCGACGACGCGCGAGGAGGCGCTATGGCTAGAGGCGATGCTGATACATAAGGCCCGTGAGGAAGGACGTAAGGAAGGACGTAAGGAAGGACGTGAGGAAGGACGCCAACAAGGACTTCAAGAAGTAACGCAAAGGATTGCGAAATCTTTCTATGACATGGGTCTTCCCTTAGACCAGATCAGCCGGGGGACGGACTTACCCCAAGCTCAGCTCAAAAAACTCCTGGGCATCGAGGACAAGCCCCCTGGCTAACCGCGGCTCCGTCTAGCCCCCCTCCCCCCCCGCAAAGCTCGCCAACACGACACACTTTGCGCTTTGACGTTTTGCTCATCCTCCGAGTCCTAGGTTATACCCCTGTTTGCCGACTTTGAGGATACCCTCGCCATGCCTTGTCAATTCCGATGGACCCTTCGCACCGGACTCGGGGTTTTGCCCTGGGCAGGGCTGCTCATCGGCCTTTGGAGCCTACCCCTCCTCGGCCAACCCAAGCCCCCCGAGGTCATCGCCGCCGCCGCCTACACCACCACCTTTGTCGACCGGGTCGAAGCCCTGGGCACCCTGCGGGCCTATGACGCGGTGGAGCTCACCGCCCAAGTCACCGAGCAGATCAGCGCCCTGCACTTTGACGACGGCGACCAGGTCGAGGCGGGGCAAGTCCTGGTGGAATTGGTGGACCGCGAAGAACGGGCCCTCCTGGCCCAGGCCCGGGCCGCCCGGGACGAGGCCCAGGATCAGCTCCAGCGCTCCACCCAACTGTCCGAACGCGGCCTCACCCCCGACTCCGAACTGAGCCTGCGCCGACGGGAATTCCGAGTCGCCGAAGCCCAAATCAGCGCCATGGAAGCCCGAATCGCCGACCGCCTCATCCGCGCCCCCTTCGCCGGGCGCATGGGGTTGCGAGTCATCAGCGTGGGCGCCACCGTCGAGCCCGGCGACCCCATCGCCCAACTCATCGACGACCGGGTGATGAAGCTGGATTTTGCCGTGCCCAGCGCCTTTTTGGCCAACCTGCGCCCCGGCATCGCCATCGAAGCCCGCACCCGGGCCTACCCCGAGGAAGTGTTCTCTGGAGAAGTCCGCTCGGTGGATAGCGTCATCGATCCCGTCACCCGGGCGGTGATGGTGCGGGCCACCCTCCCCAACCCCGACGGCCGGTTATTGCCGGGATTGTTGATGACGGTGGATCTACTCCTCAACCCCCGCACCACCCTGGCGGTCCCCGAGGAGAGCGTGATCCCCACGGGCGACCAAACCTTTGTCTGGGTGGTGGAACCCCGAGACGACCACCACGTGGTCAACCGGCGTCCCATCACCACCGGCGCCCGGCGGGTGGGGGATGTGGAGGTGCTGGCGGGGCTGGCCCCAGGGGAATGGGTGGTCACCGAGGGCACCATGAAGATTCGTCCCGGGCAAACCGTGGCGGTCACCCGCGCCGAGGGGGACACCCCGGTGCCGTTGTTGTCCCTCTCCGCCGGCCGGGAGGACTAGACCATGTGGCTGAGCGACCTCTCGGTCAAACGCCCCGTGGTGGCCACGGTGACCTCCCTGGTGTTGGTATCCTGCGGCCTGGTGGCCTTTGAGCAACTGCCGCTGCGCCAGTACCCCGACATCGACCCCCCCGTGGTGTCGGTGGAAACCGCCTACCCCGGCGCCGCCGCCAATGTGGTGGAAAACCGCATCACCGAACTCATCGAAGAGCGCATCGCCGGGGTGGAGGGCATCGAAACCATCGAATCGGTGAGCGAGGACGGTGAGTCGGATATCACCATCACCTTTGTCACCCAACGCAACGTCGACGATGCCGCCAACGACATCCGCGACCGGGTGTCCAGCATCCTCGACGACTTGCCCGATGAAGCCGACCCGCCAGAGATTTCCAAGGTCGACTCCAACCAAGACGTCATCATGTGGCTCAATCTGGTGAGCGATCAGATGACGGTGCCCGAGCTCACCGACTACGCCCGCCGCTATTTGGTGGATCGGTTTTCGGTGTTGGAGGGGGTGGCCCGGGTGCGGGTAGGGGGCCAGCAGAACTACGCCATGCGCGTCTGGCTCGATCGCCGGGCCATGGCCGCCCGGGGCATCGTCGCCGCCGACATCGAAGCTAGGCTGCGGGCGGAGAACGTCGAGCTGCCGGCGGGGAGCCTCGAGTCATCCACCCGCCAGTTCACCGTCCGGGTGGATCGGGCCTTTCGCTCCACGGCGGATTTTAGGCGCCTGGTCCTCGACGAGGGCAGCGACGGCTATTTGGTGCGGTTGGGGGACGTGGCCCGGGTGGAGCTGGGCACCGAAGAAGACCGGACTTTCTTTCGCGGCAACGGCATTCCCCAGGTGGGGTTGGGAATCATCCGCCAGTCCACCGCCAACACCATCGATGTGGCCAATCGGGCCAAGGCCTTGGCCGCCCAACTCAACCCCACCTTGCCCACGGGGATGTCCATCGAACAGAGCTACGACACTTCGGTGTTTATCCAAAACGCCATCGATGAGGTCTACAAAACTTTGGGGATCGCCATCGGCTTGGTGATCCTGGTGATTTTTCTGTTTCTGGGGAGCTGGCGGGCTATGTTAGTGCCGGCGGTGACGGTGCCGGTATCCCTGGTGGGGGCGTTTTTGGCCATCTGGCTGTTCGGCTTCACCATCAATCTTCTCACCCTCCTGGCGTTGGTGCTGGCCATTGGTCTGGTGGTGGACGACGCCATCGTGGTGCTGGAAAACATCCAACGGCGCATGGACGAACTCGGGGAAACGCCGTTGGTGGCGGCCTTTGAGGGCTCCCGCCAGGTGGGTTTTGCCGTGGTGGCCACCACCGTGGTGCTGGTGGCGGTGTTTGTGCCCATCGGTTTCCTTCAGGGGGATATTGGGCGCTTGTTCTCGGAGTTTGCCCTCACCATCGCCGCGGCGGTGATCATCTCCAGCTTTGTGGCCTTGAGCCTGTCGCCGGCCTTGGCCTCCAAGGTGTTGCGGCCCAAGTCCCAACGACCCTCTTGGCTCAGCCGGCTCCTAGAGGGCGCCTTCACCGCTTTGGGGAAGGCCTATGAGCTATTACTGCGGGGGGTGTTGGCGGTGCCCCTGGTGGGCATCGTGGTGATCGTGGCGGGTTTCGGCGCCTGTGGTTGGCTCTACGGCCAGCTGTCGTCAGAGTACGCCCCCCGGGAGGATCGAGGGGCATTTTTCGTCATCGTCAACGGCCCCGAGGGCGCTACCCACCAGTACATGGTGCGTTACATGGACGAGATCGAGGCCAGGCTCACCCCCTATGTGGAGAACGGCGAGTTCCAACGGCTATTGGTGCGCACCCCACGCTCCTTTGGCAACTACGAAAACTTCAACTCTGGCATTGTGATCAACGTCCTCACCCCCTGGGCCCAGCGGCGGGACGCCTGGACCATCATGGGGGAAGTACGGGCCAAGCTGGCCGACCTCCCCGGAGTGCGGGCCTTTCCCGTCATGCGCCAGGGCTTTGGGGGACGGGTGCGCAAGCCCTTGCAGATGACCATCGGCGGCGGTAGCTGGGAGGAGCTAGCCCGTTGGCGGGAGACCTTGTTCGCCGCCATCGACCAGCGGGGGTTGGCGCTGCCGGGCTTGGACTGGGACTACAAAGAGACCAAGCCCCAACTGCGGGTGGATATCGACTACGACCGGGCGGCAGAGCTTGGGGTGCGGGTGGGAGAAATCGGCCGCACCCTAGAGACCATGCTGGGCTCTAGGCGGGTTACCACCTTTCTCCAGGACGGCGAGGAGTACGACGTGATCCTGGAGGGGGAGCGGGATGCCCAGCGCACCCCGGGGGATCTGAGTAATATCTACGTCCGTTCCAGCCAGTCCAACGCCCTGGTGCCCCTGTCCAATCTGGTGAGCCTCCGGGAAGAGGGGGGGTCGGGGACCCTCAACCGCTACAACCGCATCCGGGCCATCACCATCGAGGCCAACTTGCCCGAGGGGAAGGTTCTAGGGGATGCCTTGAACGAGTTAGAGGCCCTGGCGCGGGAGGTACTCCCAGAACAGGTGGTCATCGACTACAAAGGACAATCCCAGGATTTGCGCCAAGCGGGGAGTTCCCTGATCTTTGTGTTTGCCTTTGGGGTGGGGATTGTGTTTTTGGTGCTGGCCGCCCAATTCGAGAGTTGGCGCCATCCGCTAGTGATTATGATCTCGGTGCCCTTGGCCATCTCCGGGGGGCTGTTTAGTCTCTGGTGGGCGGGTTCCACCTTGAACTTGTACAGTCAAATCGGCTTGGTGATGCTCATTGGCCTTGCGGCCAAAAATGGCATTTTGATCGTGGAGTTCGCCAACCAGCTGCGGGACGAGGGGTTGGTATTTAAGCAGGCGATTTTACAGGCCTCCCTCACTCGGTTTCGCCCCATCGTCATGACCGGGGTGACTACCATTGCCGGGGCTGTGCCGTTGATCTTGGCCAGTGGCGCCGGGGCGGAGACTCGCTTTGTCATCGGCATTGTGGTGTTTGGCGGGGTGGTGGCGTCGACTCTGTTCACCCTCGTCACCGTACCGGCCACCTACGCCCTCATCGCCCGGGGCAGCGGCTCCCCGGGGGCGGTGGCCCGGCAACTGGCCAAAGAGCAGCGCCAGCTGGGCGAGGCGGCGCCGACGGTGGGGCGCTCCACAGTGGCGCCCTAAGGCCCCGGCACTCAACCCCTTTGGACGTGCCAGGGTTAGCGAGGAACAGGATATCCCCCTTGCCAGGGGGAGGCGTTTGAAGGGCAGCGACCGGCCAGGTTGGGGTAATCGCGCCCTTCCCTGGCAAGGGTAGAGTTTGGGTGGGGTCCTCCCGCTCCCCCGCCAAACAAAAACCCAGGGCGGGCCATCTTCCCAAGCTATTCCAGGGCGGTCTGCCCCTTGGCGAGGCGCAGATTCCCGGGAAAGAGCGCTTATAGATTCTCTAGAGGTCGCTCATAGAACCCCGAAGTCCGCCGATAGAGAACATGGGTATCCTCGTTATCAGCACAACTCACCCCTTTGTACTTGGCAAGCTAATTGCAAACTCTTCAAGCAAGTCGCCTCTCACGGTGTCTTGATAACCCCAATCCCACAGCACTGATCCAAAAGGTTTAAAGCATGTTCAACTTCAATCTCAGCATTTTGATACTTGCCACTTTGATGCTCGCTGGTAACGCTTTTGCCGCTGGCGATACCAAAACCTGCACTGTGAACGTGACCCACTGTGCAAACTCACAGACGGAGTACTTTCGAGTCTGTATCTACAATGGAGGCGATGCGGTGAGACTCGTTGCAATCAGCGATATTAGACTGGACAGGGGCGAGTCGAGATCATTGACTTGTAATGATGATAAGTGCCGCATATCAGCTGCCCCCGCCAACGCGATCACCTGTCAAAACTTTGCCACGACGTCATGGAACCCAAGTTGTGGCAATTATCACCTTGAAAGAAAAGGTGGTGAAACCGTGTCCTACGGTGGTGGCTGCCCTTAATAATCAATATCCCAATAATCAATATCCCAATAATCAATATTCCATGACGATCCATTGATTAGTCAAGTCGCCCACTGATTTTCTCCTACTTGGAGAAATCATGGGCGCTTTTCACACCGTCTTCTGTAAAAACAATACTATAACCAGGAAACAACGGCACCCATCTTTTCGATAAGTAAAACCCCCCATTCTGGGGGTTTTTTATAGCTCAAAGCTCACCGGCAAACCTCGACACGCTGAAAAGACAGTAGAGCCCATGATGCCTTGATATTGATACGCCATGGATTGGACCACGCCCTGTTTAGCTGTTGCGCTTCTTCGGCACACCTCACACCCAGCGCCCCCTCGGGACCACCCACCCGTTGGGGAAAGAGGGGCTGAGGGGTGAGAGCCCACCGGGGATGAGATCCTACACCAAACCCGGAGGATTTCACAGAAGACCCCATCAGGACTCACTTTTGCCCAACGGCTGCTCCCTGGGCCAGGGCCACGAAGCCAAAGGGTTATCTATGGGTGTTTCTATAAGAATTCTCTGGCTATAAGGGAGTATCCATAGCCGCCCATAGGAAAAAAATAACCCACAAGCCATTGTTTTAAAAAAAATCACCAACATGGCTCACCTTTTGCAACACCTTGGTCAGCACCGTTTAGTTTCAACTTCCCAAAGCCCATGGGATTCACCGATGACTAGCTGACCGAGGACACCGCCATGAGATCGCCCAACACCAGCCAAACCCTCAACCCCCTCAATCCCCTGGTGCCCTGGTCTGGGGGCGATCTCTCAACGGCGTTCAA
>JBHJHK010000266.1:0-22342 GCA_050330975.1 Candidatus Competibacterales bacterium
GCCACGAGCGGCGGGCCGCGGCCCAGGGGCGCGAGATCGCGGCCCTGGAGCAGCAGCTGGTCAGCGAGCGGCTCGTCGCCCGCGAGAAGCAGAGCCTGCTGGAGGACGCCGAGGGCGCCCTGCGCGACGCCTTCCAGTCCCTGGCGGCGGCATTGGCCGAGCCCACGGGCTGGTCGGCCATTGCCAACCGCCCAGAATGGGGGTTTTTCACCTTTGCCCACACCGACCCCACCCGCTCCAACAGTGGCCTCATGACGTTGGTGCTCATGGGTTATGATTTCCACAATGCCCGGCGCAACTTGAAGGCCGACCAGGTCATGGACCAGGAGTTTTTGGCCTGGCTCGAAGAACTCCATGGCTATTTGGACGCCGAGGTATCCTCCACCGGCACCCTGATGCGGGAATTCCTCCGCTTTGGCCCCTCCCAGCTCAACGGGGTGATGGTCTACGAGAATTTGGCCCTAGCAAACCTCGATACTGCCAAGGGGCGCTGGGGAGAGTTGGCGGTGGTCTACCCCACCCAAAGCGTCTGGAACGACAATCCCTACTACATCCTCGATGTGCCCTGGAGCAGCCCCGACCACCACCAGGCGGCCCGGGCCTTCCAGGCGTTCTTGTTGAGCGACGTGGCCCAGCGCCAGGCCCGGGACGAATACCTGTTTCGCCCGGCCAATCTAGAGGTGCCGATTCTGGAGTCGGGGAGCGCTTTCAACCAGCTGCAAGATACCGTGCAAGTGGACGTCCCCGCCATTCGCCGCCCCCGGGGGGACGTGCTGGAGCTTCTGATCAACGTCTGGCGGCGGCTGGAATGATCTGCACCTAGAAAAACGTCGCAATGTCTCGAAAGGCCCGCTCTACATCCTCGGGGTTGCCCTCGTAGGCCCTAGAGCGGGTGGCTTCGGCCACGCGTTCCAATTCCCCCAAGTTGGCCCCGGCGCCGTAGGCGATGGGGAACACCCCCACGGGGTTGGGGCCTTCCCGTTCCAGCCGCGCCAAGAGCTCGCGCAACGCCAGCTGGCTGTCGGTGTCGGCCCCATCGGTGAGGACCACCACCGCCTGGATGCGGTCCAGTTGGGCATTGTCCAGCAAGTAATCCCGGGCTTGCGCCACTGCATCAAATAGCGCCGTCCCCCCCCGGGGGAACAGGCCGTTGATAGCGTTCTCGGCCCTGGGGCGATCTCGGCCCAGTTCCAGGCGCCGGAACACCCAATTCAAGCGGCCGTTGAAGGCCAGCAGGGAAAACTGGTCGCGGTCCCCCAAGGCCGCCAATAACTGCCGAGCCCCTTGTTTGGCCTGGGTCATGCGGTTGTCCTTGGCCATGCTGCCGGAGGTGTCCATCACCAGTACGATGTCGGCGGCCTTTTTGGTGGTTTCCCACAGCTCCAGCACCGCCTGGAGGACATTGGCCCGGGGCACTGGCAACACCGTTTGGGGTTGTTGAGGATCCACCCCGTGGGCGCTGTCGATGGGGGCGGTGATGGGAATCGCGGGGTCGGCGGGGCGAAAGCCGTAGTTAAGCGCCTTGCGCTGCTGGGGCTCGGCCAGCAAAAAATCGATATAGCGCTCGGCGGCGGCCCGGTGGAGGTCGCTGACCCACTCCCGCTGGACCACGGCGATGGGATGGTCGCTCCAGAAGGTCCCCTCCTTGGGGTAGATGGCCACTAAGGGCATGGCTAAATCGTCCCGGTCGTAGGACTCGATGACCATGTTTTCGTAGAGCACTGCGGCGCTCAAATAACTTGGGCCGTGGTCCATGAGCTGGCGGCCGAAGAATCCCGTGGAGCGGCCGTAGTGGACCACGGCCCGTTCGATGGCGGTGACAAACTCCACCGTGGTGGGGTTTTCTACGTCCCGAAGGCGCAGCCGCCGCCGCTGGCCGCTGCCGGCGTAGGTTTCGGCCAACACCGCGATCAAGCCGCTATTGCTGTAGCGGGGGTGGGTGTGGCCGAACTTAAACCGCCCCCACTGGGGGTGACCCACCGCCCCCCAACCCGCTGGGTGGCGCACCAACTCCAGAATTTCCCCCCAGCCGATGGGGCGTTCGCCATAGCCCAAGGCTTCGGCCATGGGGCGCCACATGGCGATCACCACTGGAGAGAGCACCAGGTTGCGGGAGGGGCCCACCACATCGCCGCGGCCCTGTTCCTGCCACTGGCCGTTGGCCAGTTCGATAAACGCCCCCGACGCCGGGCTCACCAGGTGGGCCTGGCGGCTGCCCTGGAGAATTTCGTCCATGGCCTCCCCCGAGCCCATGGGGATGGCCCGCACCGCGATGCGTTCGCCGCTCTCCAGCTCGTGGCCCGCGGCGTTGAACGCGGCGGTGACGTCTTCCAGCCAGGCGCGCTTTTCCGAGCCGTAGGTCAACACCAGTTCGACGGTGGGTTGGGGGCTACAGCCGACGAGCCCCAGGGCCAGAAGCGCCAGAAGCGCGAGCAGCGCGAGCCCCCAAGGCCGGCGGAGGGAAAAAACACCAAAGGCAATCCAGGACATGGCCACGACCTCACGGATGGGTTTACCGATCCCCAGGGGATATCCCACGGGGAGGTTGTGGCGATTCTAATGGATCTGGGTGGCTAACGCCCCCCCGCGGGCATCGTATCTACCCATCAGATGTTTGCCTCGCGGATAAACTCGAGACCCGGTTCGAGATCAATGGCAATGATGGCTCGGTATCCCTCCCCAGAGGTTGCACCCTTCGAAGTCGCTGCCTTTAGAAGGGCGCCGTGGGTCTGGCGGCCCGTCGTTGCATCGACAAAGTCGGCGAGATCTCCAGTGAGTGATACATCCCCAAGGGGCGTCTTTACGAGCTGTGCTGTCATGGCGTCGAGGTAGGTGTCGATCGGTCTGGTCAAAGACGTTATCGTTGCCGCTGCCATAAGATAAGCCGCCACGCGGCCCTTCTCGTCTAAGGTACTGCGAATGCGAGCCAAATCGGCGGCGACATGGATCCAAATCTCGGAAGGCTTGCCCGATAACCATAAAATGTATTCGGATATCACGGCAAAGACATCGGTGAGATCTACCCCATGGGTACCGCTTGCCCTGCGATAGCAATCGGCCAATAGCCGATCTCGACAAAAATACAGTCGTCTTCGCGTCGTCGATTGAGGATGTAGGGCGATGAGGTTAGAAATCAAAAGCTCCTTAGTGATCTGGCCAATATCTGAATTTTTGGTTTCCAAGCGCTCGGCGATTTCCGTGGGACGCGCTGGCTCCCCTCCCCGAATAAGGGCATTTATAAACTGGCGAGCGCGCAGTGGCAGCATGTCCAGTGTTCGCAACAGGGATTCGGATTGGATATCGATGAGGGCGTGAAAATGACTGCGGGCAGATAAATGGGGTGCGATCCGCACAATCCGCGCCAACGACCAAGCATGTTCTGGGGAATCGACGAATAAGATGGCCGCGGCCCCCCCATGGGCTCGGGATGTCACTTTCAAATCGCCGAGTTCTGCCATGAAGCTGCTGTAATGGATTTTGGGTAGTTGAATAGGTGCGAAGGCTTGGAAGATGCGTCGATCCGGATCATTCTGGGTATTGGTCGACCGAGCACTCGCTACGATCATGACATGATCGTGATTTTGAAGCAGATCGCGTATTCGCGATTGAGCGGCGTCGTCAGCGGCGCCGCGTGCGAGGAGTAAATCGAAACCGTCCACCAAAAGCACGATGAGACGCCCAGCTTTTTGGTCGTCGCTGGTAAGGGCTCGGTTCAATGCCTCCAGGGAGGATTGCCACTCTCGATCGCCGCCACCTCGCCAGGGATAGTGTTGTTTGGTGGGACACACGCCCTCTAGCATCTCCGTCGGCCGGCGCAGCAATACCTCTGGTGCAATGATCGCACTGTCAATCTCGCTGAATGGGACAATGAGGGGGCTTTGGCTTTGCAGGCTCTTTATACCCTCGGCGATCAACTGTAAAGCGACCGATTTGCCAGCGCCGGGTGGGCCGGCGAGCAAGACGTGTTGCAGGGGTGCTCGCCGATGTCTCCCATTGGATCTCACAAAGGCCAGGGTGCGATCGACGGTGGTGGCGAGACGACGACGAGCTCCATCACCGGCTGGAACGAGGGCTAAGGGCGAGATCGCCACCACGATTCGACCACTTTGTAGGCAAACGATGCACGGCGATCGTTGGGGTCGATGTTGATGAAAGCGTCCTCTTCCATAGCATCCAAGAGATCTTGTGCCGCTTCTCTCGTCAACTTCTCAGCGATGGCGGCCTCGATCAGTTCATCGACGGTCACCCCACCGGCAGCAGCTACCCTTTCCAATAAGCGTCGGACCGTCTTTTCATCGTCACCGAATCGCCGCAGACGTTTGGTGAACTGCTGAAAAAAGCCCCGCTCGAACTCTTTGCGATAAGGCCCCGCTAGGGCTTGCTTGATGTCATCTGGAGTGCGGGCGTCCTCGCCTTCAATTTCGATCATCGCTCGTTGTAGAAAACTCGGAAAGGAATCAGCAGCAGCCCCGATAACGGCTGCTCCGTGTTCTTCTTTCCACCAATCGAACCCATAGCTCCTCGCCAATGCTTTTAACATCGCCAGCGCCTTGTCATTCCCGAGGGGAGTCACGGTGATGCCAACGAGATCGTTGAGATGGTCGATCTCTAAATGGTGGTTGCGGGCGATATCGCGAATGCCGATGGAGCCTGCGATCGCCATCGGCATACCCGCTTGACGCCACCGACGCAAGGTGGCGAGGAACATGTCGACAACCGAGGCGTCGGCACCGGATTCGATTTGGTTTTACAAAAATAGGGTAGTTCGTCGAAAAAAAAGACAATCGGTGTCTTCGACTCCAATGTCTTACTCTCCACGACCTCTGCAAGCTGAACCCAATACTCGAGAAATAGGCGCTCTCGCCCTGTATCAGCCTCAGTCCCGTGGCCTTCGCCACCGAGAAGTTTGATGGCAGCTTTCAAAGCCTCTGGGAGTAGAGATAACTGCCCCCAATGACCGAGAATACCCCTCTCGGTCTCGCGGGGCAGCTGAGCCAGTAACATAGAGATGAAGTTCGACGTACTGACTCTGCCCTCGAGGTTCAGCCAAACCACGTGAACCTGGTCTTCCTCTCGGAGGATGCGGGCCACCTCCTTGAGAATTGAGGGAGAATTGAGGATTTCCCCGTTCGACGCGGTCCGAAAAGTGCCGCGCTGCCCTTTGCCCGCAGGGTGCGGAGGACTTTGGTGGTGAGGGCGCGGCGCGGCCAAAATCGGTCGCCGTCGACGCCGCCACCAAAATGGGGTTCGAGGACGTCATTCATGTTCTAAAAAGAATATACTTTTGAGCATATTTACAAGCAAAAATTTCGTGTTCTAAGAAGTATATACTTTTAGAGACATGTACAGTAGCTACAGACGGGAACGCGGCCCTTCGAGTCATCTCGATAGCTTACCGCCCCCCCGCGGGAATCGACTCGTTCAGGGCCTTGAAACACACCCCCAACCCAATGCGCAGCCGCGCCCTTTCCATGGGCAGGGGGCGGCAGCTGAGGCGGGCGGTGTTTCCCAGCCGGGCGGTGAGGACCCCGCTGGCCACCCCCTGGGTGAGGTTGGCCCCCAAGCGACCCAACAAGCTCTCCCCTAGGGTGAGATGGGCCATCTCGGCGGCCTCATGGGAGACGATGGCAAACGCGGCGTTGGCTACGGTGAGGGCGATGAGGCGCACCGTGGCCACGGGGCCCGGGCGGTAGCCGTAGACGGCGCAGACCGCCTTGATGAGTTGGGTATTGCGCCACAAGACAAACAGCACATCCACGATGGTAAACGGCGATAGGCCGGTGCCGATGGCGGTGCGCAGGGTTTCGGCCTTGATCAACTCGTCGGCCCGCTGGTCCAGGGGTTTCAACACCTGTTCTTCGAAGGCGAGCTGCAGCTGGCGGTGGTTGGCCAACCGGGCCCGGTCCCGGCGGAAGGCCTTGATACCCTGTCGCACTCCCGGCAGGGGATGGTCTTGGTAGTGGCGGGTTAGGGCGGTGAAAAACTGCTCCCGGGCCTTGGTATTCAAATCCTCCAGGCGCTCCCCCTTCTTCGCCAACGCCAGCACGGTTTTCAGCCGGCCCACATCGGCCAACGTGGCATAGAGAGTGTAGACCACGGTGCTACAGGCCAGGATGAGCAGTCCCAGGAACAAAGCCCCCAGCAACCCACTGGTGGCCGCCAGGCGCTGATAGACCTCTAGGCCATCGTGGACGGCGATGATGGCGATGAGGCCCAACACCGCCATTAGGGTCCAGCCCAGCAGGGCAGACCAGCGGGGAGCGTTGCGCCTCGCTTCCCGGGGCAGGGGCGGGGTCGCGGGCAATCCAGTACGGGGGCGATCCACGACCACATAGTCGTCGGGGTCGGCGTCGACAGGGGCCCCTGGGGTCGCGGCAACGGCGGCGTCGGGATCGGCTAGAGGTGCTGGGGCGTCCCTGGGGGATGGCGACGCTTCGTCCCCTGGAGCCGTCGTCGCCGATGCCAATCCCCGGTCCAGGGGAGTGTCGAGGCGGGTAAAACTGTCGTCGTCTTCGACGAGGTAAGGGTGGTTGGCGGGTGCGGTCATCACAAGTACTCCTGCAGAGCCAGTCCCAACAGGCGGTCGAGGTTGAGGTGCTCTAGAGCATAACCCGCCCGGTCGGGGAAGCGCGGCGGCATGAGGGTGGGAATCTCCACGTCATCGGGCCACTGCTCGCGATACCCCGGGAAACCCTCGGGGCTCAAGCTGACGATGGCTTTATCGGCGGGGTAGATGCGCCGTTCCAGGGCGTTGTCCCGGGCCACAGTGGCCCGCACCCGGACGTCTTTTTCGTCCTTGCGACTCCTCACCAGTTCCCGGCAGTCCACGGCGGCGATGTGGGTGGTGAATAACACCGCCGCCGCCGCGTTCCCCTCCACCTCCCGCTCCAAACCCAATTGCCGGGCGTATTCGTCCAGGTATTTGGCGCTGCCCTGGTCCAAATCTTCGGCCAGCTCGGCCTTGGTGGCGGCGAGGATGGTGCGCTCGATGGCGGGCGGCCGCACCTGGCGATACAGCCAGCCCAGCACATCCTCCCCCCACCAGGGTTGATAATAGCGGTGGCTCTTCACGATACGGCTCAACAGCCGTCGGTGGTCGTTAAAGGCATCGATGCCGAGTTTGAGGATGCGAAACACGTCCACCAGGACGATTTGCACCTGGGCCTTGGCAAAGTAGCTCTGATAGAACTCCTGCAACAGCTGTTGATAGGCGCCATAGCGCTCGGCAAAGGCCCGATACAAGGGGGTGTCGACGGCGGTGGCCGGCAAGGGGGTGAATTCCCAAGCGCCGTGCTCCAAGTTCTGGGGCTTCAAAAAGTAAAACCCCGGCTGGGCGTCCACCAGCCCCCGGACGCGGCAGGCCTGGAGGAAGGCCTGGTAGCTGTCCACCAAGGGTGCAAGGGTGTCCTGCGCGGGGGAGGCGTGGACATCTATTTCTGCCAGGGCGGCGTGCCAGGGCTTGGCCAAGGCGTCCCGGGGGGGGCGGTGGCTCTGGCGCAGGGTCTCGGCCGACCACGCCCCGTAGTCCTGGGTCATGAGGGGCAAGTCGACGATCCACTCCCCGGGGTAGTCCACCAGCTCCAATTTGAGCTCCCGGTAGGGACCCACGGGCTCCCACAGCCCCGCCGAAGTCTCTTGGGTACGGCGGTACTTGAGCTGGAGGTGGATTTCCGAGGCCTCGGTGGTCTTGGCGGGCCAGGTGGGATGCTCTCCCGTGAGGCAGTCGATGTGGTCTTCGTAGGGGAACCGAGGGCGTTGGTTGGGCAAGGGCAGCAACTCGGCCTTGACGGGATAGGCCTGGTGGTCCCGGGGAAAGTGATAAAACCGTCCCTGGTTGAGCAGCTGGTGGACTAAAGAAGTGATCATGATGGTTTTGCCGCTGCGCTCAAGTCCTGTGATCACAATGCGCACGGTGGTCAATTTGGGTTACTCCAGACGACGGGGAAGTTTCCAAGGGTAAGTGGGGAAGGCCCGACCCTCAAGCGGCCCGTCGCGCCCCCTTGATGAGCTCCGCCGCCTTCTCGGCGATCATGGTGACGGGGGCGTGGGTGTTCCCCGAGGTGATGGTGGGCATTATCGATGCGTCCACCACCCGCAGGCCCTCCACTCCGTAGACCCGAAGCTCGGGGTCCACCACCGCCAGGGGGTCGATTCCCATCTTGGCCGTCCCCACCGGGTGAAAAATGGTAGTGCCGATATCCCCGGCGGCCACGGCCAGCTCAGCGTCGTCCTGGAGCTGGCTGCCCGGGCGGTATTCTTCCACGCCATAGGGCGCCAAGGCCCGGGTGTTACAGATGCGCCGGGTGAGGTGGATGGCGTCGATGGCCACCCGTCGATCCCCTTCGGTGGACAAGTAATTGGGGGTGATGGCCGGCGGATCCCGGGGGTCGGGACTCTTGAGGCACACCGAGCCCCGGCTCTCGGGGCGCAGGTTGCAGACGCTGGCGGTGAAGGCGTCAAAGGCGTGGAGGGGCTGGCCAAAGGCGTCCAACGACAAAGGCTGGACGTGGTATTCCAAATTGGCCGTGGCCTGGTCGGGGTCGGACTTGGCAAAGGCCCCCAGTTGGCTCGGGGCCATGGCCATGGGACCGCGGCGGAACAGGGCGTATTCCAAGCCGATGGCGGCCTTGCCCCACAGGCTGTGGACCTTGGTGTTGAGGGTTTGGATGTTGCGAACTTTGTACACCAACCGCAGCTGGAGGTGGTCTTGGAGGTTGGCCCCCACCCCTTTGAGGTCACAGCGCACGGGGATGTTGTACTGGCGCAAGAGCTCCCCGGGGCCGATCCCCGACAGCTGCAACAGGTGGGGAGAGCCGATGCTGCCGGCGGCCAAGATGACCTCGCCCTTGGCTTTGACCGTGGTGTCTAGGCCTTGGCGGTTGATCAATACCCCCACGGCTCGCTGATGCTCGAATAAAATGGTGCGGGCGGTGGCGTGGGTCATCACTTGGAGGTTTTGCCTGTCCTTGGCCGGGCGCAAAAAGGCCTTGGCGGCGTTCCAACGCCAGCCCCGACGCTGGGTGACCATAAAGTAGCTACAGCCGAAGTTGTCGCCCCGGTTGAAGTCGGCGACGGAAGGGATACCCACCTCGGCGGCGGCGGCCCGAAAGGCCTCTAGAATGGGCCAGGACAACCGTTGGTGTTCGACGCGCATTTCGCCGCCACTGCCGTGGAATTCATCGCCCCCGGGGCCGTAGTCCTCGGAGCGTTTAAAGTAGGGCAATACTTCATCCCACCCCCAGCCGGTGTTGCCCAGCTGGCGCCAGGTGTCGTAGTCCTTGGCCTGGCCGCGCATGTAGATCATGCCGTTGATGGACGAACATCCCCCCAACACCCGGCCCCGGGGATAATTGAGGGCCCGGCCATTGAGGCCCGGCTCCACCTCGGTGCGCAGACACCAGTCGGTGCGGGGGTTGCCCATGCAGTAGAGATACCCCACGGGAATGTGGATCCAGGGGTAGTTGTCCCGGCCCCCGGCCTCCAACAGCAGCACCCGCACCCCGGGGTCCTCGCTCAGGCGGTTGGCCAAGGCGCAGCCCGCTGAGCCAGCGCCGACGATCACATAGTCGTATTCGTCCGAGGTCACGGGGGGGATCTCCTGTGGTGGTTTAGCGTGATGGTGTACCGCGGGGTATGTGGCGGCAGCACGGCTGTCGGGGATTGCGATTGCCTGCTATAGAGCTTGCTGAGCCGAGATGCTCACCCCAAACACCTACTTTAGCGAGCCTTGTCCATGAAGACCATTTACAGTGCAGATCACGCCCTCCAGCGCGGACGGGCGGAGCTCATCGACGGTCAGCTGTTGCCCTGCTTTGAAAAGCCCGAGCGGGCGGAGCTCATCCTAGCCCGGGTCAAGGCCATGGACCTCGGTGGGGTCGCTGGTCCGGCCCCCCTCGATCCCGGGGCCTTGGCCCGGGGCCACACCCCGGCCTATTTGGCGTTTTTGGCCCAGGCGTGGGACGCCTGGGTGGCCTTCCACGGCGATCGCGACGCTTTGCCTTTGTGTTGGGGGGTGCGGGGGTTTCACCGGGATCGCGTCCCCGAGGTCATCGACGGCCAGTTGTCCCACTATTCTTTTGACGCCGGCACCCCCATCACCGCCGGCACCTGGCGAGCGGCGACGAGTTCGGCGGCCGTGGCGTTGACGGGGCAAGCTCTGGTGACGGCAAAGGAGCGGGGGGTATTTGCCCTGTGTCGTCCCCCGGGTCACCACGCCGCGGCGGACGTCTACGGGGGCTATTGCTTCCTCAATAACGCCGCCATCGCCGCCCAGGGCTTTTTGGACGCCGGGGCTGGGCGGGTGGCATTGCTGGACGTCGATTACCACCACGGCAACGGCACCCAGGACCTGTTTTACCGCCGCCGCGACGTGTTGTTCCTCTCCCTCCACGCCGATCCCCGCCAGGAGTTTCCCTACTTCCTGGGCTACGGCGACGAGACGGGAGCGGGGGAGGGGGAGGGATTTAACGTCAATTATCCCCTGCCTTGGGGGACGGGCTTTGACGGCTGGTTTGCGGCCCTGGAAGACGCCTGTAGCCGGATTGGGCGCTATGCCCCCGATGTCCTAGTGGTCTCCTTGGGGGTGGACACCTTCAAAGGCGACCCCATCTCCCAATTCACTTTGGAGAGCGACGATTTTGTCGTGCTGGGGGAACGCTTGGCGCGCTTGGGGTTGCCGACGCTGTTTGTCATGGAGGGGGGATATGCAGTGGAGGCCATTGGCGTCAACGCCGTCAACGTCTTGCTGGGGTTTGAGGGGAGGCGGGGGCGGTGATGGGGTTGCCCCGGCACGTTGCGTCCGGGTTCGGTCGCAACCCCCGGGATGGATGGCGAAGCACTGGATGTCGTCTGCGTCGTGATCGACTTGGACGAACTCGCAGAGGCGATTGATGGCGTATTTCGGGGTTTGGTAAAGGGAAATGGCCAGTAGCGCCACAGCGCTCAACTCAACCCAACTGGGGGAGTATGAACGACCGGACAGGGCTGGCGTATCTGGAAGCGGCCGAGGAGGATGCCGGCCCGTGGGGTCATGCCGAGGGCGACGACAGCCAGGGCACCTTCGACCCCATGCGCCTGTACTCAAACTGGCGGGATCGAAGGACCAATTTGTAGTATTTGAACGTATTGACTATGAATTTTGCAATAATGCACACTGCTCATTATTTATTTACGAAACTTGGGTGGTCATGTGCGGATCACCGATAGGATTTTTGCCCAAAACATGGACTTCCAGATGAATTACATCTAACTGCGCAACGGCAGTTAATATTTACTTAGGAGATTTTGATGTTCTTCTTTGGTGCTCATTTTGAACTGTCTAGTGATATTGAGGCCATTGGCGCAAGCTTTGCGATTTATGAATATGAGCCGGAAAAATGCAATTTTTGTTTAGTGAGTTGTAATTCTATGTATGCTGAGGGCTTGGTTGGAAAACCCATGGTTAAAGTGGTTGGTCAGCCCATTTCGACGGTGTTTCCCAAGTATTTATGTTCGCCTCTCATTGACTTATTTCATAGGTGTGTTACTGAAAAAATTGCCCTTGAAACGGAGATTGTTCAGGACTACAAGGCAATTGAAAGATGGTGGAGGTCAATCATTTCTCCCATCACTGAGAAAAGCTTTAATAAGACTCGGATTATTCAGACTTGTGTGGAAATAACAGAAAAGAAGCTTCTGGAGTCTAGACTCGACTATAGCATGAGACGATATGAAGCCGTAGTGCAATCGGCCCACGATGGTATTGTGACTATTGATGAGCAACAAAACATTCGTATGATGAATGAGGCTGCCAAAGAAATCTTTGGATACAGTGAAGAAGAAATAGTAGGAAAGCCATTGACTCAGCTTATGCCAGTGAAATGCCGGAGGAAACACGTTGAATATGTTGAAGGCTTTAAAGCCTCTACGGTCGAATCCCGAACGATGCAAAGCCGAGCTTTGGTTCAGGGGTTGAAAAAGAACGGGGTCGAGTTTCCCATCGAGGTTACAATTTCAAAACTTAACATCAAGAATTCCACTGAAATGACTGCGGTAGTGCGTGACATTTCAGAAAAACATCGACTTATCGAAGAATTATATCGTTCCTCTCAAGAGGACCCATTGACTCATCTTTACAATCGTAGATATTTCATAAGTAGCCTAAAGGATGAAATCGCTCGATGTAAGAGATTTGGTCATCGCTTTATTCTCGTGATGTTAGATATCGACCACTTTAAGTTGTTCAACGATAAACACGGACATGCCTGTGGAGATTTTGTATTGAAAAGGCTCTCCGGGATTCTGAAAAATGAGCTTGGAGAAACCGATGTAATTGCTAGATGGGGGGGGGAAGAATTTCTAGTGCTTCTCCCTGAGGTCGACATTGAAGCTGGATTGATGGTTGCCGAGAAAATACGTGCAAGTGTGCAACGAGCTCAAATCAAATACGAGCAAAAAATACTTCAAGTCACTGTATCCATTGGAGTAGAGAGCTTTGATCATGAGACCATGAATATAGACGATATTCTCATGAATGTTGATAAGGCTCTATATAAGTCGAAGGTCGAAGGTAGAAATAGAGTTTCAGTCCTTTGAGGTGTACACAGAGGTTTTGCTCAGTCAATAAACAACCATTTACAGCTGTAGACTGCTTGGTAAGTCGGTAGTGCCAAAATCTGAATGGTTGTGTAGTGGCAATGAGAATGAGATCTGCTCTGATCTCGGCTAGAGACTGAAAAATGCCCTGTTCTTCTTGTCCTGATTGTCGCACTGAAAAGACGATCAAATATGGCCATAATGCTTCAACATGGCTGCAACATTATGTGAGCGAGAAATACGATCAAATACCTCGGGTGCTTGATGTGATGCCCAAAAAAAAGGCCGTTTGATGCTTGAAGCCCATGAAACGGTTTTTCCCAAGAATCGGCGCCGGGCAGTTGGTAAAGAGACCGGTGAAGCGAATCGTATCGAACGCCTGAATAATACGTTTCGCCAGCGCATATCGCGACTTGTGAGAAAAGCACTCAGTTTCTCTAAAAAAGTTTCAAATCATATTGGTGCCATCTGGTATTTTGCTCATCACTACAATGAAAATCAGCGAAAAATCTTGGATGCACATGCGAGATGAGTTTGATGACATTCAATTTGAGGGACTACCACCGACGAATGCCGCCTAGGACCCCGGCACTCCAGTCACTTTTACAGCGCTCCTCATCGGCGGTTGGAGTCTCAGCCGAGCCTTGGGGCGGGCACGGCTGGCTCAGCGCTTCACGGTGACGTTTGAGGGCCTCGGCCAGGTGGCCATGGTCAAGCCGGTCATAGATCCCGAACAACGTCGTATGGGCCGGCACCCGTTTCCCTTCACTGCCAAAGGCTTTATTGATACGGGGTAAGTGGTGACGGATAGAGACACTGATGCGCCGCAGTGAATTCGCCCCAGCAGCGACCGCGAGGATCGAGAACAACAGCACGTGAGGCAAGTCATACTGCTTGGCCTCGCGGCGAAGCACATCTGGGATGTCGGTCAAGCATTGGTGGATCAGGCTCATAAGGACCTCCGATCACACCAAGATCACCCCACTATGAAAGACTTATTCCTATCAAACAACCCTGGAAGTGACGCCTTGAGAGATCTTAACGATTTCCCTTGAAAATTCCCCCATAGGCGGGCATCGAAAACTCTGGGAACACCTCATCTAAGGCATTGTTGCCCAATCGGCGATCGAGCATTTCCCCCAACACCGTTCGCCAGTCCAAGGTGACCTGGAGATCGCGACCATCGTAGAGCTGGTTGGGACCAAGCCCTGGCCAATCGGCGTAGACGCCACCGTTGACGCCACCCCCCATGATGCACATAAACCCACCGTGGCCGTGGTCGGTGCCCCCAGAGGCGTTTTGCGCCACCCGGCGACCAAACTCCGACTGGGTGACCACAGTGATGCCGTCCATCCGTGGCCCCATATCGGCTTCAAAGGCCGCTAGACTGGTCGCTAGGTCTGCCAATAGCCCCTCCAGGGTCGGCGTCTGGTTGTCGTGGGTATCCCAGCCTCCAGTGTCGATGCACACCGCCTCCACCCCTAAGGTCTCGGCCTTGAGCAACTGCCCTACCCGCAATAAGGCGTTGCCCAGCTCGGAGTTGGGGTATTCGACACCATTGGGGGAATACTGGGCGGGGTCGGCCAGCTCGAGCTGCTCCACGGCGGCCAGGGTTTGCTGGCCCTGGAGGGCGAGGAAGTCGCCACCGCCATACAACTGGGCCAGGGCGGTGGTCACCGCCTCGGCCTCGGCATCCGGCACCTGGAGGTCAAAGGCCTCGAACTCCTCCAGCGCTGTAGCCGGGATGGGTCCCCGTAGGGAAGTCTGGACCACCCCCGTCGCCCCCACGGCGCGAAACGCCGAATCCGTACCGTTCACCAACGCCAGATGGCGGGCCAACCAGCCAGTCATCACCTGACCCTGGGCCAAATAGCCCCGCTCCATATAATCTTGGGCGGTGAAGTGGGAGCGGGTGTCGGCGGGGGAGCCCGTGGCCTGAATCATCGCCAAGCGCCCAGCATCAAAAATCGACAGCAATGGGGCGAGGCTGGGGTGGAGACCAAAGTAACTGTCCAGGGCCAACGCCCCCTGGGGTTGATCAGGGGTGGGGATGGCCAAGGTGGGACGGCTGTCGTAGTAGTGGCCATCGCCAAAGGGGACGATGACGTTGAGGGCATCGGCCCCCCCCCGCAAAAAAATGCAGATCAAAGTATCCCCCTGGGGATTGGCCGTGGCCGACAGGGCCAGACGGGGAGCCAGTAGCGGCAACACGGTACAGGTCCCGGCGTTGACGGCGGCGGTTTGGAGAAAGCGGCGGCGAGTGAGGATCACAGGTCAGATCTCCAGGCTCAATAGTGGTGAAAGTAGGGCGAGGCCAGCAACAGCCCCACCAGCCCCCGGGCTTTGACGACCAGCGAAGCCCGGGGCAAGGGCCGGTCGGGAGCGCCGCCGTCGGCGGCGTAGTGCACCAGGGCCCAGGCATCGGCGTCCGCCAAGGGTCGCTGGAGCAAGCGCTCCGCCAACACCGCCACCAACTCCAAGGGGGTGCGAACCCCCTCCACCCAGGCGTCGATGGGCAAAGCCGCCCCCGGCAACTGGCCACGGCCCAGGGCCAAGGCGTAGTTCCAGCGGTTTAACAACCCGTTGCTGTTGGCCCAGTAGCCCACTGTGTCGGGGTAGCCGTTGGGGGCCGGCCACTGGAAGGGCAACTGGCCACTGCGTTGGAGAAACTGCAACGCCACCCGCCAGTCGGTGGTCGCCGCCACCTCGGTAGTCCGCAGGGTGGCCAGGAGGAAGTCCATGGGTCGGCGAAACTTGGCATCGGTGGCGCGGAAAAAATCCGGCTGGCTAAACAACGTCCGCAACACCGCGGGAATATCGCCACCACTTTGGGCAAAGGCCGCGGCGACGGTGTCGACGGTGGCTTGAGCCGGCGCCTCTTGGATAAATCGCTGGCACAGCTTGCGGGCCACGGTCTGGGCCGTGGATGGATGGCGAGCCAACAGGTCCAACACTTGTTCCCCGTCGGCGATGCCGCCATTGGCGGCAATGGGCTGGCCCAGGACCCACTTTTCCCCTTGATCGTGGCGGCGGTTGGCAAATACAAAGCTGCCGTCCCTGAGATCGACGGTCCAGCCGGTGAAACAGCGGGCCACCTCCTCCACATCCCGCTGATCGTAGCCCCCATCTTCCCCTAGGGTGTGGAGTTCCATGAGCTCCCGGGCGTAGTTTTCATTGGGGCCCGAGGCGACATTGGTGTGGTTGTCCAGGTAGTACAACATGGCCGGGCTCTTGGCCGAGGCGTGGAGCAGGTCGGCGAAGTTGCCCAGGGCGTGGCGGCGAATCACCTCGCGGTCGTCAACCACCTTGAGGATCCGCACCGGCCCGTCGTTCAAATAGATGCTGAAGTGGTTGCTCCAAAAGTCCACCATGACCTCGAACAACTGGCGACGACTGAAGGCACCCCGGTGGAGGGTGGCCGCCGTCAACTGAAGCCCCACTTGGAGCCGCCCCTCGGGGGGGAGGGCGGCCATTTCCTCGACGCTGGCGTTGATCAGGGGATAGGCGGCCGCTACCGTGGCTTCCACCGCACTATCGTCAATCGTCTCCGGGGCCAATTGCCGTTCTAGATAACTGGGCCAGCCGATCTCCTGGACCAACTCCAGCTCTTGGCGAAGGGGGCCGAAGCTGGTGCGCTTGACGGCGTGGGTGAGGTCATCGGGGGGAGGGAGGGGGGCGGCGTCGACGGTGGCATCCGACCCCGGGGCGGTATTGCCCCAACTGGGCGTTGCTCCGGTGGCCAGCGCTATTGCCGAAGCCCCCGCCCCCCAGCCCAGTTGTCTGCGTGTCATGGCGATCATGGGGTACTCCTTGGACCTTTGTTGGGCGGCATATCGAGGGTGGGGCAACCCCCAAACCCTCCACTTCCCACAACGTCCCGGAACCCCGTGGGTTGACAGCCCTCTTCATTCAAAGACCCAGGGCTACAATGGCCCTAAAGCCCTTCACCACTACGGAGTACCCGGTATGGCCATCCGCCGCGGACGACACTTTCTCATGACCCCAGGGCCCACCAACCTCCCCGAGGCAGTGCTCCAGGCCATGAACCGCAACGCCGTCGACTTGGCCGACCCGGAGCTCAACGCCTTGGCCCAGCGCTGCTTTAAAGACCTCCAGACGCTGTTCCAGACCACGGGGGAAGTCTTTATGTACATCGCCATCGGCCACGGGGTCTGGGAGGCGGCGTTGGCCAACGCCTTGGCCCCGGGGGATGGGGTGTTGGTGCCAGAGACCGGTCACTTCGCCCACGGCTGGGCCGATGTGGCCAGATCCTTGGGGCTCGAGGTGGAGGTCTTGGCCAACAGTTGGCGCAGCGCCATCGACCCCACCGCCGTGGAGGCCAGGCTCCGGGCCGACGGCGACCAGCGCCTCAAGGCGGTGTTGCTGGTCCACACCGACACCGCCGCGGCCATCACCTGTGATGTGGCCGCCGTGGGCCAGGCCATCGCCCGGGCCGGCCACCCGGCCCTCCTCATGGTGGACGCCGTGGCCTCCCTGGGCAGTGCCGAGTTCGCCATGGACGCTTGGGGGGTGGACATCGCCTTGAGCGCCTCCCAAAAGGCCCTGGGGGTGCCCCCGGGGTTGGGGTTTATCGCCCTGGGCGGGGCCGCCCGGCAGCGGCTGGCTCCAAGGCGCGTGTCGACCTACTGGGATTGGGAGCGGCGTCGCTCCAAGGCGTGGTACCGCTGGTTTTGCGGCACCACCCCCGAGCACTTGATCTTTGGCCTCGGCGCCGCCCTGGATCTTCTCAAGGCCGAGGGGTTAGAGGAAGCCATCGCCCGCCATCGGCGTCTGGCCGAGGGGGTGCGGGCGGCGGTGGCGGCGTGGGCCCGGGAAGGCGCCTTAGAACTCAACCCCCAAGACCCCACCACGGCGGCCAACGCCGTCACCACCATCCGGGTGGCCGATGGCTTCGACGCCAGAGAAATCAACGCCGTGTGCAGCCAAGCCTTCAACGTGGCCCTGGGGTCGGGGTTGGGAGAACTCGAGGGTCAGGCGTTTCGCATCGGCCACATGGGGGATGTCAACGAGGCCATGGTGTTGGGCACTTTGGGCTGTGTGGAGGCGGCGCTGCGGCGCTGCGGGGTGCCCATGGGCAAAGGGGGCATCGAAGCCGCCATCGAGCGGTTTGCGGCCTTGGATTGAGGTGCGCCCAAGGCGCCGCTCCGCCGCCGGAAGTGGGGTTATCTGGGTGTCGGTCGACTTCCCCGGCGCCTCCCCCCATCAAGAGGTCGCGCCGACCCCCTCAAGTGGCCTGGGATGTTCCCAACAGGGGATCCAACTTCCCCACCCGCTCCAACGCCATGAGCTCGTCACAACCCCCGACGCCTTGGCCGTCGATAAAGATCTGCGGCACGGTGAAACGCCCCTCGGCCCGCTGGAGCATCTCCTGGCGCTTGGCGCCGTTGAAGGTGATGTCGATCACCTCCACATCGACGCCCTTGCGGGTCAAAAGCGCCTTGGCCCGATGGCAGAAGGGGCAGTAGAGTTTGGAATACATTTCGACGTGTGCCATAGAGTGGGCTCCTTGTGAAATTTATAGATGGACCGTGGCCCGGCAGTGGTGTTCAAGGCCCGGGGTTTCCCCGGGTTTGATGCCCTGGGGGACCAATGGGCCACGGCGACCGTCTTCCCTAGCGAGAGAAAGAGGATACCTCGTCGGGCTGGCGGCGGGTATCCACGGCCAAGTCCGGTGAGTCCCGATCCAACCCCTGGGGTGCCCCTTGGGCGGGGGTCTCCCCAAGCCACAGTCCAGAGGGCTCTACGGGGTGAATGTGGATGTCTTGCTGGGGAAAGGGAATGGCGATGCCCGCCTCGTCTAGAGACGCCTTGACCCGATAGCGCATCTCGCTGGCCACGGTTAAAAACCAATCCACCTCGCGGATGAAAAACCGCAGCTCGAATTCCAACGCCGAAGGGCCAAAATTCTGGAATAACACCAGGGGCTCGGGGCGGGACATCACGTTGTCATCCTCCTTGAGGATGCGATTGAAGATCGCCTGTACCTGGCGGGGGTCGCTGTCGTAGCCCACCCGCACGGTGACGATCACCCGGCCCACCTTGCTCTTGTGGAACCAGTTCATCACCTCGCTGGATAATAATGTGCTGTTGGGGACGATGACCGTGGCGTTATCAAAGGTCTGGAGTTCGGTGGCGACGATGTTGATCCGCTTGACGTAGCCCTGATGCTGACCCACCACGATCCAATCACCGGTCTTGATGGGGCGCTGGATCAAAATGATCAAGCCGGAGATGAAATTGTTGACCACGTGCTGGAGGCCAAAGCCGATGCCCACCGACAAGGCGCCGACGATCAGCGCCAGCTGACTCAAGTCGAGGCCCATGAGGGAAATGCACACCAGAGTGGCCAAAGTCAGCCCTGTATAGCCCACCCCGGTGGCCACGGCTTCCCGGGCGCCGATATCCATACGGGTCTGGGTCAAGACTCGATTGGCGAGGAAGCTCTGGAACAGCCGCACCAGGGTGATGAGGCCGAGGAAAACCCCCAAGGCGATGCCGATATCCATGGGGGCAACGGTCAAGTTGCCCACGGTAAAGCCAAACCAGAGCAGATTGTGTAGCTGCTCCAACTCGGAGCGGGGCATGCCCCAGAGCAGGGCCAAGGTGATGAGGGAGGCGGTGACAAACAGGGTATCCCAGCCCAAGTTCAGCCAGAACACCAGGCGGCGGCGGTCGTCGTCGTCGAAGGCCAAATAGCGCTTCAACCGCTTCCCCAGCCAAGTATCGGGTTCTAGGAGCTGATCGGTACCGGCGTTGATCAGGGTGCGCAGCAACAATGCCAAGGTGACGATCACCAAGGACAGGCTGATCCGATTAGTGAGATAGATACCCGCCGCCAGATAGCCGCTGGCGCTCAACGCCACCGCCCCCACTAGCACAATTCGCGCCAAGGTCAATACCAGGCGCACCGTCAACGACGGCGGTTGCCCGGCGCTCTGGCGGTCGAGCCCCTGTTCGTCATTGGTCAACCGCCAGTGGCGAGGACGTAGCACACTGAGGAGCAGCCCGCAGAGCACCGCCATGGCCAACAGGGTGCTGGTGGCCGACAGCTCGGGGTTGACCCGCAAAAAGCGCAAAATGACCTCTTCGGAGACGTCGAACGACGATGACGCCTCGGCGGCGATGGAGTTGAGGAAGGCGAACCCCGAGGTGATGAGGGTCGCGACGACAAAATACAGCGCCGTGGTCTGGAACAGGCCCTTAGCGGCCCGGTCGGTAAAGCGGCTGATGCGCCAGTGGGGACGATAGGGCGCGAGGACCGCCGAAAACAAACCGATAATGACCACGACCCGCAATCCTTCATTGAGGGCAGTGTGGAGCACCGGCGCCGAGGCGATGTCCAGGGGGGGCAAACGGTTCAGTCCCCAGTTCAGGCCGCCGATGACCATGGCGGGCAGCAGGGCATTGGCGACCACCAGCACCAAGGTGGCCTCAAAGCGATGGCCGAAATTCTCCGGGTTGAGGCCCAGGCGGCGCTCGGAGTAGCCCAACAGCCAGCGGCGCAGGAGCCAGAGCATCACTATTATAATCGCCGGGAGCGCCGCCATTCCCAGGGCGGTCTTGACACCCAGTTGGTCGTTGAAGTCGGCGATCCATCGACTGAACTCGTCACCCAATGCCACCTCGAGGCGCGCGCGCAGTTGGAGGCTGGCTTCGGCCAGGGTGGACGGGGCCAAGGGCAAGACCGTGCGCTCGGTGAGGGTGTTGACCATGGCCTGGTATTCGGCGGCGGACATACGGCGCAACAGGATATCGATGCGCACCAGCCGCAAATCGCTCAACCGCCGCCGCTCCTCGGCGCGCCCCAGGCGCTGCTGAAGTTCTTGGCGGGTGGTGGTGAGCCTCTCACTCTGGGTATCCCCTTGGCCCTCGGGGACTTTGAGGACGTCGAGGAGGCGGCGCTGCTGGGCCTCGGTGGCCCGGGCCCGCTCGATGACCACGACCACGGAGCCGCGGGTGACCTGGAGGTTTTGCCGCAGCTCTCCCACCTGGGCACGGCTGATGCCGGGACGCTGGAGATCGCGTTCAAGGCTCTCGAGGGTGTAGTCCCATTGGGTCAGGCGCTGGGCGAATTCTTCGTCGGACAACAACAGCTGGGCTCCTGCATCACTGGCGATGCCCAACAACAGTGGCAAGAGGAAGCAAAGACGTATTCCCATGGATAAATGGTGCTCGATCGGTGTTGGCTAGGGGGTGGCGGGGTTGAGGGATGGTCGAGGCGACCTTGGCAGAAGGAGCCTGAAGACGAGCTGAGAGCGGGACTAGCGCCTTCCTCAAAGCCCAGGTGAGTTACCATGGCGACGGTTGAGCCATCCAGTGACTGGGAGGACTTGGGCCCATGGGCGCCGTCGATTGGAATCCTGCATGTTACGAAACCTTTGCCACCGAGCGCACCCGTCCAGCCAAAGAACTCCTCCATCGGGTGGCGGTGGCAGAGGCCAAGACCGTCCTCGATTTGGGTTGTGGCTCGGGGACGTCGACGGCGTTGTTGGTGGCGCGCTGGCCATCAGCCCGCGTCGAGGGGGTAGATACTTCAGAGGCCATGGTGGCCAAGGCTCGCCAGCGGTTACCGAGGGTGGCCTTCCACCTGGCCGATGTCGGGGCCTTTGTCCCTGGTGATGGCGTCGATGTGGTGTTCGCCAATGCCGTGTTCCACTGGCTGCCGGACCACGGAGCACTGCTGCCCCGCTGGTTGAGATCGGTAAATCCCGGGGGGGCGTTGGCGCTGCAGATGCCCGACAATTTGGCCGAGCCCAGCCACCGGGCCATGGTGGAGGTGGCAGAGCATGGCCCCTGGGCCGAGGAGTTGGCCTCGGCGACGGCGGCCCGCACGGCCTTGGCTTCGGCCGAGGTGTACTACGATTGGCTCATTCCCCAGGCCGAGACCGTCGACATCTGGCGCACGGTGTATCACCATGTCCTCCCGGGGCCCGAGGCCGTTGTGGCGTGGTTTATGGCCACGGGTCTCAAGCCCTTTGTCGACCCCTTGCCCGAACCCCAGCGCCAAGCCTACCTGGATGCCTACCGGGAGCGCTTGGGTGCGGCCTATCCCCCCAGGGCCGATGGCAAGGTCCTGTTGCGCTTTCCCCGGTTGTTCATCGTCGCCACGAGGTAGCGTCCTGTGACCCTGATCCTCGACGGTCCCGCCGACCTCACCCTGGACCACGCCCATCGCGTGCGCCGGGGAGAGGGGTTGGCGTTGGGCCCTACGGCCTTGGAGGCCATCGCCCGGGGGCGGACTCGGTTCGAGGCCTTCCTGGCCCGCAGCGGGGGGAGCTTTGTCTACGGCACCACCACGGCCCCCGGGGCCCGGGTCACGGCGCGCCTGCCCCCGGACCACTGGGAACGCCCCCAGACGTTGGGAGAGTACGCGCCTTTGGTGCCCACCTTTGGCAGGGTGGCGGTCCCCGAGGCCACCAAGCGCCTGGCGGTGTTGGCGCGCCTCACCAATTACCTCGGCGGTTCGGGGGTGGTGGCCCCACCCACCGCCCAGGCGGTGGCGGCTTTGTTGGATCATCCCCTGCCAACGGTGTTGTTGGGGGGTGCCACGGGGCCGGGGGAGGTGATGGTGACCCTGCAGCTTTTGGGGGGGCTCAAGAATCTGCCCCTGGGGCCCGGGGAACCCATGGCGCTGCTCAATGGCGCTCCGTGGGGGCCGGCGTTTGCGGGGGGGGGGGCGTGGGGGCCCCCCGCCGGGGGGGGCGGGACCCCGGGGGGGTGGGCGTGGGCGGCCGGGGCGTTGGGCTTG
>JBHJHK010000267.1:0-2637 GCA_050330975.1 Candidatus Competibacterales bacterium
GGTGCCTGTGCCCTGGGTCACCCCATCGGCGCCGCGGGGGGCCGGGTGGGGGTTTCCGTGATAAATTCCCTCCCGCACTTTGACAAGGGAAGGGGGGTGGCGGCGGTGTGCATCGGTGGCGGCGAGGCCACAGCCATCGCCGTCGAACGCTTGTGAGGAGGTATGTGACGTGAAACTGAGTTCCCAAACCCCCGCTGTGGTCACCGGCGGTGCCTCGGGGCTGGGGGCGGCCGTGGCCCGCCACCTGGCCGTCCAGGGCGCCCCGGTGGCGATCCTCGACCGCGACCTGGAGCGGGGGGAAGCCCTGGCCGATGAGCTGGGGGGTGCTTTTGCCGCTGTGGATGTGGCCGATCCCCATACCGTGGCCGCGGGCGTTGCCGCGGCCCGTGGGGGCCAGGGCCAAGAGCGCATCTTGGTGAACTGCGCCGGCATCGCCCCGGCGGCCAAGACCGTCTCCAGGGGCGAGCCCCACGATGCGGGGTTGTTTGCCCGGGTGGTCAATATCAACCTCCTGGGGAGCTTTTACTGCGCCGCCATTGCCGCCGCTGGCATGGCCAACCTCGAACCCCAGGGTGAGGGCGGAGGCGAGGGCGAGGGCGAACGGGGAATAATCGTCCACACCGCCTCGGTGGCGGCCTTTGACGGCCAACTGGGCCAGGTGGCCTACGCCGCCTCCAAGGCCGGGGTGGCGGGGATGGTGTTGCCCATGGCCCGGGATTTGGCCCCCAAGGCCATCCGGGTGGTGGCCATCGCCCCCGGGGTATTCGACACCCCCATGGTCCAAGGCCTGTCGCCGGAGGTCCGCCAATCCCTGGGAGGGCAAGTCCCCTTTCCCTCGCGGCTGGGGCGCCCAGAGGAATTCGCCCAACTGGTGGCCCACGTGGTGGCCAATCCCTTCCTCAACGGCGAAGTGATCCGCTTGGACGGCGCCATCCGCATGGCCGCCCGCTGACTCGAGGCACTGATACCCCATGACTGCAGCTTCGTTTGACCTCGGCGACGATCAGCGGGCGGTGGCGGAGACAGCCCGGCGCTTCGCCGCCGAGCGCATCGCCCCCAAGGCGTTGGACTGGGACCGGGACAAGCACTTTCCCGTGGAGGTCATGGCCGAGGCCGCCGCCCTGGGGATGGGGGCCATCTATGTGAGGGACGACGTGGGGGGCTCGGAGATGAGCCGGTTGGAGGCGGCGTTGATCTTCGAGGCCCTGGCCACCGGCTGCCCCACGGTGGCGGCGTTTATCTCCATCCACAACATGGTGGCGTGGATGGTCGACCGCTATGGCACCCCAGGGCAGCGCCGGGACTGGTTGCCGGGCCTCGCCACCATGGAACTCATCGCCAGCTATTGCCTCACCGAGCCCGGTTCGGGGTCCGATGCCGCCGCCTTGGCCACCCGCGCTGTGGCCGAGGGCGACGATTACCTGGTCACCGGCACCAAGCAGTTTATCTCCGGCGCCGGGGCGGCGGACCTCTACCTCACCATGGTCCGCACCGGCGAGGCCGGCCCCCAGGGGATTTCCACGTTATTGATTCCCAAGGAGACCGAGGGCCTGTCCTTTGGCCCCAACGAGCGCAAGATGGGCTGGAACGCCCAACCCACCCGCCAGGTGATCTTCGACCAGTGCCGGGTGCCCCAGGCCCTTCGCCTGGGGGACGAGGGCATGGGGTTTAAGATCGCCATGGCGGGGTTGGACGGCGGGCGACTCAACATCGCCGCTTGCTCCCTGGGGGGCGCCCAGGCCGCCTTTGAGCAGGCCGCGAGCTATACCCACCAGCGCCGAGCCTTCGGCCAGACCCTGGATCAGTTTCAGACCGTGCAGTTCAAGCTGGCGGATATGGCCACCTCCCTAGAGGCCGCCCGGGTGTTGTTGTATCGCGCCGCCGCCGCCTTGGACCGCCAAGACCCCCGCGCCACGGCCCTGTGCGCCATGGCCAAGCGCTTTGTCACCGACGCGGGCTTTAATGTCGCTAACGACGCCCTCCAACTCCACGGTGGCTACGGCTACTTGGCGGACTACGGCCTGGAAAAAATCGTCCGCGACCTGCGGGTCCATCAAATCCTCGAGGGCAGCAACGAAATCATGCGCTTGATCATCGCCCGCTCCCTGGGGGGTGAGCGCTGAATTCCCCTACGGAGAACAAAATCCCCATGACCCTCCCCGAGTTCACCACCCTCAAACTGGAGCGCGTCGATGCCGTGGCGTTGGTGCGGCTCCACCGTCCCGAGGTCCTCAACGCCCTCAACCGCGCCATGCTGGAGGAATTCAAGGCGTTGTTTGCCCAATTTGAGGCCGACGAAGGCCTGCGCTGTGTGGTCATCACCGGCTCCGACAAGGCCTTTGCCGCCGGGGCCGACATCAAAGAACTCGTAGGCGCCACCATGATTGACACCGCCCTGGGCGACCGTTTTGAAAAATGGGAAGACCTGCGCCGCACCAAAACGCCGCTCATCGCCGGCGTATCGGGCTTTGCACTGGGCGGCGGCTGCGAGCTGGCCATGCTCTGCGACACCATTGTGGCCTCTGACAGCGCGCAGTTCGGCCAGCCGGAAATCAAAATCGGCACCATACCCGGTGCAGGTGGCACGCAGCGTCTCACCAAAGCCCTGGGCAAGGCGAAATCCATGGAGCTGATGCT
>JBHJHK010000268.1:0-2131 GCA_050330975.1 Candidatus Competibacterales bacterium
TGGTAACGCCGCCCTCGGGCCCCCTGGCGGGCTTCGAATTCCGCCGGCGACCAAGGATCGAGAGACTTGGGAGACGCCCGGTGTTGCAAAAATCTCAAATGGACACACAAATGACGTGGGCGGCAACCCAGAGGGGTCGCCGCCCACGAGAACGATGGTAAAGCTTCAGTCTTAGCGGTTGGCGACGTACATGGTCACTTCGAAGCCAAGACGGAATTCGCGGAAAGAGGGCTTGTTCCAGCGCATGGGTGTATCTCCCGGTGGATGGTGTGGATTTGTCGTAAGCCTGCAAAATCCCGCTGGGATTTCACTTGCATATGTCTATCACATCTCAAGTCTAGAGGCAACGAAGGGGGACGTCGCTCCGAGGTTGCGTTTCGGTGCCGTGTCTCAACCTCGATTGGATCAATCTTCAAGGGAAAAGATCCCGGGGCTTTTCCCCACCCCCCTGGGGCGGTATGCTGTAAAGGTCGGGGCAAAGCACTGCAACAACACGCAAAAAATACAAATTACCAGTCACTTTGAAGGGGAGTTTCTCTCATGAACTTGTTTAAAACTGTTTTTGCTGCAACTGCTGCAGCGACCTTGCTGTCTTGGGCTTCCCTCCTCCATGCCCACGGTGACGTTCAACCCCAGGCCGTCGATGTCGCCGGGCTCGAGCCCCTCGGCGACGAGTGGCACCTGACCAATCCCTACACCGGCAACGAAAAGGCCATTGAGATTGGCGCCTCGGCCTACAACCAAAACTGCGCCCGCTGTCACGGCCTAGAAGCCATCTCCGGCGGCATCGCCCCGGATTTGCGTCTGCTGGAGCCCGGCGAGTACGGCGACGAGTGGTACGTCGAGCGGGTGCGCAACGGCGCCATCAGAAACGGCATCACCTACATGCCCAAGTTCGCCGAACCCGAAGGCCCCTTGAGTCAGGAAGCCCTGTGGGCCATCCGCGCCTGGCTCGAGACCAAATACGAATAAAAAGCACCAATGAATTGCATTCCCCGGCGGCTTCTCCCAAAAGGAGGCCATGGCCGCAACATCCCCGGGATTTGAGAGTGTTCCGCGGCTCGGTTTTCCGCGGCTCGGTGTCATTGCCGAGTGCTATAGTTGCCAAAAGAGCGGCGCCGGTAAGGGGGGCTCCACACCCTTCCCGGGCCTTCCCCTCGCGGTTTCGCTTGGGAGTCGAGCCGCCCCCATCCACCGTTGTTCATCTCCACCAGTAGCTAAGGAGTATCCCTCCATGAGCAAGAGCAGCCCTGGGCTCGCCTTCGCCACTGCCTTGGCCTTGGCCTCGGCAAGCCCGGCCCTTATGGCCGTCACCGATGAAGACATCCGCGACGACGCCAATACCCCCGAAGACGTGGTGACCTACGGCATGGGCCTCCAGGCCCAGCGCTACAGCGCCCTCGAGCAGGTCAACAAAGACACCGTCAAGGACCTGGTTCCGGCGTGGTCGTTTTCCTTTGGCGGCGAGAAGCAGCGCGGCCAGGAATCCCAGCCGTTGATCAAAGACGGCGTCATGTACGTCACCGGTTCTTATTCCCGCCTCTACGCCATCGACGCCCGCACCGGGCAAGAGCTGTGGCAGTACGACCACCGCCTCCCCAGCGGCATCTTGCCCTGTTGTGACGTGGTCAATCGGGGCGCCGCCCTCTACGACGACCTGGTGATCTTCGGCACCCTGGACGCCCAGTTGGTGGCCTTGGACCGGGAGACCGGCCGGGTGCGCTGGCGGGACCGGATCGACGACTACCGCGCCGGCTATTCCTACACCGCCGCGCCCTTGATCGTGGACGGCCTGGTGTTCACCGGGGTTTCCGGGGGCGAGTTCGGCGTCATCGGTCGAGTCGAGGCCCGGGACGCCAAGACCGGCGACCTGGCTTGGATCCGCCCGGTCATCGAAGGTCACATGGGCTACATCTACCGGGATGGCGATCCCCGGGAAGCCGGGGTCACCGGCGGCGAAGCTGGCCGCACCTGGCCGGGGGACACCTGGAAGCACGGCGGCGGTGCCCCCTGGCTCGGCGGCACCTACGCCCCCGACACCAACCTGCTGTTCTTCGGCACCGGGAACCCCGCCCCCTGGAACGCCCCCCGCCGCCCCGGCGACAACATCTACACCTCTTCGACGATAGCC
>JBHJHK010000269.1:0-5183 GCA_050330975.1 Candidatus Competibacterales bacterium
CCCCAGTCCTGCAACCCCACCCTGACGCTCGATCCCCCCGCCACCTACGGCCTCGCCCGCCAGGTGAGCCATGACCGGTTTATCAGCCTCCCCGACCACATCATCAACGACACCGAGAACAGCGCCCCCGTGGCCCGGGCCGGGGCCGATGCCCAGTTCCCCCAGGGCACCACCGTGGTGTTGGACGGCCGGGGCAGCCGCGATCCCGACGGCGATCCGCTGTTCTATCGCTGGCGGGTGGTGGAGCGTCCCGCGGGCAGTGAGAGCGCCCTCGACGATCCCCGCAGCGCCCAGCCCCGGTTGGTGCTCGATGCCCCGGGGAGCTACACCCTGAGCTTGGTGGTGGACGACGACGAGCTGTCCAGCGAACCGGATCAGCTTCGCCTCGACACCACCATCCGCTGGCCCGAGGCCCGCACCGGCGGCGACCGGGTGGTGGCCATCGGCGCTGGGGTGGTGCTGGACGGCCAGGCCTCCACCGCCGAGGTGCCCCCCCTGAGCTACCGCTGGCAGCTGTTGGAGACCCCAGAGGGCAGCACCGCGACGCTGGACGATCCCGAGCGGGTCGATCCGGCGTTTGTCGCCGACGTCGCGGGCGCCTTTGTGGCCCAGCTGGTGGTGGTCGATGGGTTGGGGTTGGAGAGCGAGCCTGTGACCGTCGATATCGAGGCGGTGAGCGCCGAGGCCTTGGCCGCCGGGACCACCTCCCCGGGCCAGACCCCCAAGGCGGCGTTGTCCCATCGAGGGGTCTTCGCCCCCCGCGCGGCCCAGGCGAACGACGAGGTCGTCCTCAAATCCTCGAGCAATACGGCGCCGCCGTTGCAGGTCATTGTCTGTGACATCCCGGCCCCCCTCACGCTCCAAGAGGGGTTCGACGGCTACACCGGCAGCCGGGACAGTTACCTCAGCGGCCAGGGCTTCTACGACGGATTTCGGCCCCAGGTCAACGAGAACTACGGCGCCGATCCCACCCTGACCGAGCGGGTGCCGCTGCGCACCCCCTTGATCCGGTTTGCCCTGTTTGACGACGAAGGCGGCCCCTTGAGTCGTGGCGTGGACCCCGAGGCCATCACCGCTACCCTGAGTCTCTACAAGGCCGGCAACTACGACTACGAATACGCCCTCCACCGGCTGCGTCGACCCTTTGAAGAGCTCGAGGTCACCTGGCTCGAGGCGCGATTGAGCGACCCTTGGAGCGAGGCGGGGGCCAAGAGCATCACCGGCGACTACGTCCCCGAGGCGGACGCCACGGGCAGCGTGGGCTTTAACCCCCAGTGGTTGACCTTGGATGTCACCGCCAGCGTCCAGGCGTGGTTGGCGGGAGACCCCAACTACGGTTGGCGGCTCCAGGGCGTGCGGGGTAACGGCAACTTTAAGACCTTCAACAGCCGCACCTTTGGCGGGGCCAACCCCAGCGCCGAGGATCAGGCCCTGCGCCCCAAGCTGACCCTGACCTTTGAGTGCACCTACCCCCCGGTAGCCCATGCCGGGGGGGATCGCGTTAGCGAGGTGGATCAAACCATCAACCTAGACGGCACGGGCTCGTTGCGCAGCTGGCGGGATACGCCGTTGAGCTACCAGTGGCGCCTAGCGACCCCACCCGGCAGCACGGCGAGCTTGGACGATGCCACCCGCCCCACACCGAGTTTTGTCGCCGATGTCGCCGGCGTCTACCTGTTGACCTTGGTGGTGAGCGATGGCCAAACGGTGAGCGAGCCCGATGTGATGGAAGTCATCGCCGGGCCTGTGACGGTGATCGACAACACCAGCAGTGCGTTCTCGTTGACGGGCGACTGGACGCTGGACAACACGGTCGAGGGCTTTTTTGCCACGGATTACTACCAGGCCACCACCCCCAGCGCCGGGGCGACGGCCGTGTGGTCGTTGGCCAACGTGCCCTCGGGGACCTATCGGGTTTACGTCCGCCAGCTGGCCACGAGCAGCGCCTATGCCTACACCGTGGATCACACCCAGGGTAGCCAGGTGACCCGCGGAGCCCAGAGCAGCGCATTGGGTATTTGGCAGTGGCTCAATACCTTCACCCTCGACGCCGCCAGTCGGGTGACGCTGACCACCAGTGCTTCGGCCTCTTACTACGCCGATGCGGTGCTCCTCGCCCCGGCGGGGGACACCACGCCCCCGTCGTTTCCCCCCACCATCACCTGGCTTTCCCCCGAGGCCGGGGCCACGGTGGTGATGGGTACGCCCGTTACCCTGACCGCCGCCGCCGCCGACCCCGACAGCGAGGTGGAGAACGTCCGGTTTACCGCTGATGGCGTGTTCATCGCCACCGATAACACCACCGATGCCCCGACCCACAGCGTCACCTGGACACCCACCACGGCGGGGGCAGTGGTGCTGGAAGCCCGGGTGTCGACCCTGTCGTTGACGCCCAGTGGCGCTCCCGTGACCAGCAGGGCCTTTCGCAGCGCCACCCGCACGGTGACGGTGCGCGATCCCAGCGTCAACGTCCCCCCCACCGCCATCGCCGGCCCCGACCAAACTGTCGCGGTGGACGCCCTGGTGACCTTGGACGGCAGCGGCTCCAGCGACCTCAATGGCGACCCCTTGACCTACCAGTGGAGTTTGGTGGGCCCCGCGGGGAGCACGGCTACCCTCGACGCGGCGACCCAGGCCAAGCCCCTGTTCCAGCCCGATGGGGTGGGCAGCTATACCGCCACCTTGGTGGTGAACGATGGCCTGGTGGACAGCGTCGCGGATAGCGTGACCATCACGGTTAACCCCATCATCATCCTCGACAACAGCGACCCGGCCTTTGCGGTGACGGGAACCTGGGCGGTGTCAAACCAACGACCGGGGTTTATCGGCGCCGACTATCGCGAGCATGGCGCCGATGCCAGCGGCGACACCGCCACCTGGGCGTTGGCCTCGGTGCCCGCGGGGCGCTACACCCTCTATGCCCGCTGGCCCAGTTGGCAGGGTGGGGATAGCCGAAGTAGCGTAGCACCCTACCGCGTCGAGCACCTCGCCGGCACCACGGAGGTGATCCTCAACCAGCGCGAAGGGCAAGAGTTCTGGCAACCCTTGGGGGTCTTTGACCTCGACGCCGCCAGCCAGGTGGTGTTGACCGCTGTGCCCGACGGCACCCTCATCGCCGACGCTTTACAGCTGGTGCCCGTGGGGGTGGTGGCCAACGTACCCCCGACGGTGAGCTTCACCGCACCGGCCCCCGGCGCCGAGCTGCCCGTCAACCAAGCCGTCACCCTCAGCGCCACCGCGGCTGATGGCGACGGCAGCGTGGTGGACGTGGCCTTCTACGCCAATGGCACCTTGCTGGGCAACGACACCACCGCCCCCTACAGCCTCAGCTGGACCCCGACGGCGGTGGGTGGTGTCGACCTCGAAGCCCGGGCGACGGACGATGCCGGGGCGACGGTTGGCGCCTTGCGCACTGTCACGGTGGTCAATCCTACCGTCAACACGCCGCCCGTGGCCGATGCCGGGGCCGATCAATCCCAGACGGTGGGAAGTGCGGTCAGCCTCGATGGCCTGGGTTCCTTCGACGACGATGACGATACCCTGAGCTATCTGTGGACCCTCACCCCCCCGGCGGGGAGTGCAGCGACCCTGGACGACCCCACCGATCCCACGCCTCAGTTCACCGCCGACGTCACGGGCACCTACACCGCCAGCTTGGTGGTCAACGATGGCCAGGCGGACAGTGCGGTCGACGAAGTGGTGATCACGGTGTTGTCGGGGCCAGACCCCACGCCCCCCACCGCCAACGCCGGGCCCGACCAAACCGTCACGGTGGGCACCCAGGTGACCTTGGATGGCACCGGTTCAGCGCCTGGCAACCCCGGGGGACCGTTGAGCTATAGCTGGACGTTGAGCGTGCCGGTGGGTAGCACCGCGGCGTTGGACGATGCCACCGGCGCCACCCCTCAGTTCACCGCCGATGTGGCGGGCACCTACACCGCCAGCTTGGTGGTCAACGACACCCAGGCCGACAGCACGGCGGACAGTGTGGTGATCACCGCCCAAGCCGATCCCGATCCCACCGCCCCCACGGCCGAGGCCGGCCCCGACCAAACCGCCGCCGTGGGCGCCTTGGTGACCTTGGACGGTCGCACGTCGTCCCTGGGCAGTGGCAGCGGGCCGTTGACCTACCTTTGGAGCCTGGATCGTCCGGTGGGCAGCAGCGCCACCCTGGACGACCCCACCCTAGCCATGCCCCAATTCACCCCCGATGTGGAGGGCGTCTACACCGCCACCTTGGTGGTCAACGATGGCCAGGGGGATAGTTTGCCCGACAGCGTGACCATCACCACCCCCAACGCCGCCAACACCGCGCCGGTGGCCAATGCAGGGCTTCCGCAAAAAGTGTTCATGGGCGACAAGGTCTACCTCGACGCCAGCGCCTCCACCGATGCCGATGGCGATGCTTTGACCTACCGCTGGGCGCTGGTTTCATCACCCCCCAATAGCCTGGCCACCTTGTCGAATCCCGACGTGCTCTTGCCTTCGTTTGAGGTCGACGAGGCCGGCGCGTACCAGTGGGTCCTCACCGTCAGCGACGGGATTGCCAACAGCACCGACACGGTGATCGTCACCACGGGCGATGCCCCACCCGTGGCCCGGGCGGGCAATGACGCCACGGCACCGGAGAACACCGACCTTTTTCTCGACGGTGGGTTGTCCTTCGACGTCGAAGGGCTGCCCTTGAGCTATCGCTGGCAGATCCTCGATGAGCCCACCCCGGGGGCGGGTACCCTGAGCGATGCCACGTCGGCGATGCCCCGTTTGGCGGTGACGGTGTCAGGGGCCTACACCGTCGAGCTTGTGGTCAACGACGGGACCTCGGACAGTAAGCCCGATGTCGTGGTGATCCGCACGGACAACTCACCGCCGACGCCGGTCATTACCCTGCCCACGCCGTTGGGGGCCCTGGGGACCCCGGTCACCCTGGATGCCGGTGCCTCCGTCGACCCCGACAATGATCCCATCGCCTACCGTTGGGATGTGCTCTACCAGCCCACAGGCAGTCTGGCGGTGTTGAGCGATCCAACGGGATTGACCACCACCTTGACACCCGATGTACCGGGCGTCTATGTCGTCCAGTTAATCACGACACCTGCGACCGGCGGGGGTGGCGGTGGGGCCACACTCCCGGCCCAGGCCACCTTTGCTGCACTGGGGGGGGGCATGGGAGGTGCCTCCCC
>JBHJHK010000270.1:0-3538 GCA_050330975.1 Candidatus Competibacterales bacterium
CCAAGCTCCCCCCCCCCCCCGCCGTGTCCAACCGCCCAAACCCCCTCCCCCCCCGCCCCCCCCCCGTGGGGTTGGGTGGGGGGGGGGGGGGGGTGGGGCGCCCGAAGGCGGCGCCCCATTCAAAATCTCGAGGGCGAGGGCTGCCAAACACAGCCCCCCATTCAGAGTCTCAAGGGTGAGGGCCACCAAACACAGGGCCCCATTCAGAGTCTCGAGGGCGAGGGCCGCCGAGGACGAGGCCCCACCCAGAACCTCGGGGGATTCCGCGAAAGACGCGAAAGAGCCCCCTCAACGCCCCTCCCCTACTCCTCATCTATCCCAAAGCAACCCCAAACGACCCCACCACGCCCTTCTTCTCCAAGGATCACCCCACCCCCGCCAAGGCCGCCACCGCCACCGCCAGCACATGGGCTCCGGCGAAGAGATCCTCGGGCTTGGCGTTTTCCGCCGGGTTATGACTAATCCCCTTCTCACAGGGCACAAACACCATCCCCGCCGGGCAGACGTCGGTCATAAACTGGGCGTCGTGGAAGGCCCCCGAGGGCAGGGCGTGGTGGGGGATGGCCAGCACCTCGGCGGCCTGGGTGGCGGCGGCGATGACCGGGGGGGCAAAGCCACAGGGCTCCCGGCGAAAGGTCTCGGTAACCACCACCTCACAGCGAGGCGTCGCCCGCCGGCAGCACTCGGCGATGGCATCCCCCCGTTCCGCCAACACCGCGCCGTCGGGGTGGCGCAGATCGATGGAAAAAGTCACCTTCTCCGCCACGGTGTTGGGGGCGTTGGGCACCACCACAAACCGGCCCACGGTAAAGCGCAGGATATCCTCGGGGTCGACCATGAGCTCATTGAGAGCTGCGATGGCCGCCACCGCCCCCTGGAGGGCATCCCGGCGCTGACCCAGGGGCGCCGTGCCGGCGTGGGCCGGAGCCCCCGTCACCTCCACGGTGAACCAGCGCGCCCCCTGGATGCCGGTGACAATCCCCACTGGTATCCCCAACTGTTCCAGCACCGGCCCCTGTTCGATGTGGGCCTCGAGATAGCTGGCCACGGGGGTGTTGAAGGGCCGTCGGGCCAAGGTGGGGGTGGCGGCCAGGGTCTGCTCAAGGGCGTCGGCCAACCGCACCCCATCGCCGTCGCAAATCGCCAAGCACCCCTCCCAGCTGGCGTTGCCGGTGAACACCATGGACCCCATGGCCCCTGGGGAAAAACGCCCCCCCTCCTCGTTGGTCCACACCACCAGCTCCACGGGGTGGCGGGTGGTGAGGGCGGCGGCGTCCAGAGCCTCCAAGACCCCCAACCCCGCCAAGACCCCGTACACCCCGTCGAAACGCCCCCCCAAGGGCTGACTGTCCAAATGGCTACCGGTGAGCACCGGCGCCAAGGTGTTATCCGCCCCGGGGCGGCGAATAAACAAATTGGCCAAGGGGTCGACGAACACCTCGTAATCCCGGGGCACCACCCAGTCCAACAGCAACTGGCGGGCTTGGATATCCTCGGCCGACAGGGCCTGGCGGTTGACGCCCCCGCCGGGGATGGCCCCGATCTGGGCCATGGCCGCGTGGCGCTGCCATAGGCGCTGGCCGTCGACCCCCTGGGCCAGGCGTTTGGCCCACGAAGGGTCTATGGTGGGCTTGGCGATGGACGTCATAGAGCGGTCTTCTCCCGGGGCCAGGCATAGGCCCCCCATTGGCCCGTGGCGAGCCCCAACGCCTTGGCGGCTTTGGCCAACTTCACCACCGGTACTCCCCACTCGGCGCTCAACAGCATGGCCAAATCCGCCGTGCCGGCACAGCCCAAAACCATGGCATCACTGCCGTTCTGCGCCAGGGTCACCCGGGCCGCCGCGCCAATCTGGGGGCGGTTGAGGTGAATAAAAGTAATCACCACCTCGGCCTGGAGACACTCGAGTTGTTCCCGTACTTTGAGGTCGACGGCGTCCACGGCCAGGCGGTCGCCAAAGCCCTTGGTGACCGCCACCAGCTCCACTCATGGCTCGTCGTATTGGCGACTCGCCGGGTAATGCCCGGCGAGGGCTAGCCATGGTACTTCAAGTTCCGTGCCCATTGCCCCTGGTGGGAATCGATGAAGCCCAAAGGGCGCCCGACGACCTTTCCCCCCCCCACCTCGACCCATTTTGGTCTGCAAGCGCACCAAAAGGATCCCTACCTCCCAGCAAATGGCCCTTGGGCGGTGCAAAATGGGCTCTACCATCCTCTGGTCACAGACGGTTACATTTGTTGTCCAGGGTTTTACCCAGAGTTTCCCTCGGCAGTGGAATAATATCTATCAAGTCAAGGGCAATCTCCCCCTAGGGGCATCGATGGCCGGCAAACCCGAGGAATCCACCCGGTGAAAAAGCGACTCTCGACGGTAAAAGTCTGCGCTTGGTGTGGCGCCATCGAGTTGGCCCCGGAGGTGTGGCAAACCGCGGTCAAGGCCGAGGAACACCCCTTGGGAGTTCCCTCCCATGGTCTCTGCCCCAACTGTTACCAACACCTGGAAGCCCTGGGGTCGCTCCCCTTGCCCGCCTTGGCCAACGGGAGTGGCGCCAATACCCCAAACTCCGGCCCACGCCCCCACCTGGCGACTAAAACCCCACGGCGTCGCGGCCCTTGAGATCGAGGATTTGCCGAGCCTGGTCGGGGGTCGCCACCGGCAGGGAGAGCCCCTCGAGGATTTGTCGCACCTTGTGGACCTGTTGGGCGTTGCTGGTGGCCAACTCCCCGGGGCGAATCCACAGCGAATCCTCCAACCCCACCCGCACATGCCCCCCCATGGCCGCCGCCGTGGCGGCGATGTTCATCTGGTGACGGCCAGCCCCCAACACCGACCACCGGTAGGCATCGCCAAACAGCCGATCGGCGGTGCGCTTCATATGGGCCACGTCTTCGGGGTGGGTACCTATCCCTCCCAAGATGCCGAACACCGTTTGGACGAATAGCGGGGGACGAATCAAGCCTTTGTCGAAACAGTACTTGAGGTTGTAGAGGTGGCCCGTGTCGTAGCACTCACACTCAAAGCGGGTGCCCTGGGCGCCGCAAGCGGTGAGGATGGCCTCGATGTCGGCAAAGGTGTTTTTGAAGATCAACCCCTTGCTGTTTTCCAGGTGTTGGCGCTCCCAGGGTTGGCGAAACTCCCGGAAGCGGTCGAGCATGGGAAACAGGCCGAAGTTCATGGACCCCATGTTGAGGGAGGCCAGTTCTGGCCCCAAGGCCAACGCCGGCCCCAGGCGCTCCTCGACGCTCATGTGGGGGCTGCCGCCGGTGGTGACGTTGACCACCGCATCGCACTGGTCTTTGATGGCGGCGAGAATTTCCCGATACAACACCGGATCTTGGGAGGGCCGGCCGTCGTCGGGGTGGCGGGCGTGGATGTGGAGGATAGCCGCCCCAGCTCGCGCCGCCTCCACGGCCGAGGCGGCGATGGCCTCGGGGTCGGCGGGCAAGTGGGGGGACATGGAGGGGGTGTGGATGGCACCAGTGACGGCACAGGTGATGATCACGGGGTCGGGGGCGGCCATGGGCAAAGCCTCAAAGGT
>JBHJHK010000271.1:0-11364 GCA_050330975.1 Candidatus Competibacterales bacterium
TACGTGGCGCAATATTGTCGCGGGTCTTTGCCACGGCGAGGGTCGGCGCGAAGAGTGGATGGAACTGGCCTACTAACCCCTGGCCCCCCGTGCCATCTCCCCTTGCCTTCCCCCGGCAACACCTTCTCTTCATATTACAAGCACGTATACTGAGTCACATCATGGGCTGGAATGAACCAGGAGGGAACAACCGAGATCCCTGGGGCGGCGGCGGTCGCGATCAGGGTCCCCCCGATCTCGACGAAGTCATCCGCAAGCTCAGCGGGCGGTTCAACAGCCTGTTCGGCAAAGGCTCGTCCGGCGGCCGCGGCGGCGGCCGTGGCGGCACCGTGGGTCTGTGGCTCATCGCCTTGGCGGTGGTGGGCATCTGGGCGGCCTCGGGGATCTACATCGTCGACGCCGGTAGCCGCGGCGTGGAGTTGCGCTTCGGCCAGGTGTCAGACATCACCGAACCCGGCCTCAACTACCACTTCCCCTACCCCATCGAATCGGTGGAAGTGGTGGACGTCGAGCAGCGGCGCGCCGAGGAGATCGGCTACCGCACCCAACCCAGCGTGCGCTCCATTCCCCAAGAAGCGCTGATGCTCACCAAAGACGAGAACATCGTCGACATTCGCCTGTCGGTGCAGTACCAAATCCGCGACCCCGAGCAATTTTTATTCGTGGTTCGAGACCCCAACGACACCCTGCGCCAGGTGGTGGAGAGCTCTGCCCGGGAGGTAGTGGGCTCCCACATCATGGACTACATCCTCACCGAGGGGCGCAGCGATATCGTCAACAACGTCCTGGCTTTGAGCCAGGATATTCTCGACGACTACGGCACGGGTTTGGTGATCACCAACGTCAACCTCCAAGACGCCCAGCCGCCAGACGAGGTACAAGACGCCTTCGCCGACGCCATCAAGGCCCGGGAGGACGAACAGCGCCTCAAGAACGAAGCCGAGGCCTACGCCAACGAGGTCATCCCCCGGGCGCGGGGCCGCGCCGCCCGACAACTGGAAGAGGCCGAGGCCTACCGGGATCAGGTCATCGCCCGGGCCGAGGGGGAAACCAACCGCTTCCTCAACTTGCTGTCGGAGTACCGCAAGGCCCCGGCCGTCACCGGAGAACGCCTCTACATCGAGACCATGGAAGACGTCTTGTCTCGCACCAATAAAGTGTTGGTGGACTTGGAGGGGGGCAACAATCTCCTCTACTTGCCGTTGGATCGGATGATCCGCCCCCGGGAGACCACCGCCGGTAACAACCGCGGCAATCCGGGGAGTTCATTGGTGGGTCAAACACCGATAACCTCTTCGAATCAGGGCAACAGCGGCATTCCCTTTAGAGACACCAGCCGCCGTCGGGAGGCGCGTCAATGATTCCCCTTCGCAATATTTTGTTAGTGGTCGTCGCCCTGGGCTTAGTGATCTTGGCGATGTCGGTGTTCACCGTCCGCGCCGGTCAAGACGCCATTCGCTTCCGGTTCGGCGCCGTCCAGCAGGCCGGCTACGAGCCGGGCTTGCACTTTAAATTTCCCCTCATCAACAACGTCCGGGTCTTCGACGCCCGGATCCAAACCCTGGATACCACTCCCGAGCGGTTCTTGACCGCCGAGAAGAAAAACCTGTTGGTGGACTCCTTCGTCAAATGGCGGATTTCGGACGTCCAGCGCTATTTCGAACGTCTGCGAGGCGACCCCAACCGGGCCAACATCCGCCTCGACCAAATCATCAAAGACGGTTTGCGGGCCGAGTTCAGTAAGCGCACCGTCCAAGAGGTGGTATCCGGCGAACGCTCCCAGATCATGGACGTCATCTCCGAGGTGGCCAAAGAGGAATCTGAGAAGCTGGGCATCGAGGTGGTGGGCGTGCGCATCAAGCGGGTGGAGCTACCCGCAGAGGTGAGCAATTCGGTGTATCGCCGCATGCGGGCCGAGCGGGAACGCATCGCCCGGGAATTCCGCTCCCGGGGCGCCGAGCAGGCCGAAAGCATCCAGGCCAACGCCGACCGCCAGCGCACTGTGATCTTGGCCAATGCCTTCCGGGACGCCGAGACCCTGCGGGGTGAAGGCGACGCTTTGGCGGCCAACACCTATGCCAATGCCTACAACCAAAACCCGGAGTTCTACAGTCTCTACCGCAGCCTGAGCGCGTACCGCAACAGCTTCCAGGACAACGAGGGGATGATTGTCCTCAAGCCCGACTCGGAGTTCTTCCGCTACTTCAAGGCCATCCCCCAGCAGGTGCTCCAGGCGGAGTCCCCGCCGCCGGCCGAGACCCAAAGCGCCGCACCGGCGGTGGTGGCAGGTGGGGACGCACAAGCCAGTGCCCCCCCCCCACTGGCTGCTCCCCAAGCCGTTACGGTGGCCCCCAGCGGCGGGAACTCGTCCCAGTCCCAAGCCGATGGGGCGACCCCCAGCGCCGAAAACTTGGCCCAGCGCCAGGACAGCGCCAATCCAGGGGCCCCACAGTAACGCCACCGCCTCCCTTTCTCTCCCCCCTAGCGCCCCCGTGGCGGGGGGTGAGGGAGGTTTATCTGTCTGTCGAGGAGCAGGTCTTCCATGTGGCAAGATCTCTTTTCCGCCCTGGGGCTGGTGTTGGTGATAGAGGGGATTTTGCCCTTTCTCCACCCCAGGGGTATGCGGCGCTTTTGGGACCAGATCCGCCGTACTGACGATCAAACTTTGCGCACCACGGGGTTCATCAGCATGCTGCTGGGCCTCGTGGTTTTATACTTTAGTCGCGGCTAGGCCAGAGTGTCCCCCACCACTTCATCCACCGTCCATACCCCAATTTCCCGAGGCCCATGTATCACGACGAACGCTGGTTGATGCCCGACGGCATCGACGAGCTGCTGCCCCCGGTGGCCGAGCAGTTCGAACGTCTGCGCCGCGACCTCCTGGACGGCTATGCCGCCTGGGGTTACACCCTGGTGGTGCCACCCCTGGTGGAGTTCATCGAATCCCTGTTGGTGGGGGCCGCCCACGATCTCGCTCTCCAGACCTTTGTCCTCACCGATCAGCTGAGCGGTCGCACCTTGGGGGTCCGGGCCGACATCACCCCCCAGGTGGCCCGCATCGATGCCCATCGCCTGCGAGGCGCCGGCATCGCCCGGCTCTGTTACCTGGGTTCGGTATTGCGCACCAAGGGGGATGGCTTTGGCGGTTCCAGGAGTCCCCACCAGACCGGTGTCGAGCTCTACGGCTACAGCGGTATCGAGGGGGATGTGGAGGTGATGGAGTTGATGGTGGCAACCCTCCGCACCGCCCGCCTCGAAGCAGTGCACTTGGATCTGGGGCACGTGGGGATTTTTCGCGCCCTCACCGCCAAGGCGGCCCTGGACGACGACGCCCAGACGGCTCTGTTTGACGCCCTCCAGCGCAAGGCCAAAGACGAAGTCCAGGCGGTGTTGGACCAAACTTCCCTGCCCTTGGCGGTCGCCCGCTCCCTGGAGGCCCTGGTGGATCTCCACGGCGACCCCTCTCTCCTGGCACGTGCCAAGGCCTCCCTGTTGGACGATCCCGAGATAGCCCTGGCCCTGGACACCTTGGAGCGCACCGTCGAGGCTCTCCAAAGACGCCTACCCGACGTTTCCCTCACCGTCGATTTGGGGGAGGTGCGGGGCTACCGTTACCATACGGGGTTATTGTTTGCCGCCTACGCCGCAGGTCAAGGCCAAGAGGTGGCCCGGGGTGGGCGCTACGATGGCATCGGCCGAGCCTTTGGCCGCGCCAGACCGGCCACGGGGTTCAGCACCGACCTAAAGACCCTATTGACCCTGGCCCCCGCCCCGACGCCCGGGGCGACGGGCATAGCTGTGGCGTGGTCCGACGACCCCGCCCTCCAGGCCGTGGTCGCCGACCTGCGGCGCCAGGGAGAGCGGGTGGTGTGGCAACTGCCCGGCGCGGCGGAGGATCTTCGCTCGTTGGGCTGCGATCGGCGCTTGGTGATCAGCGCCGGCCAGTGGCGGGTGGAAGCCGCCTTTGATGGTTGAGTTTCGGGAGGGTTAGACAAAAACCATGGGCAAAAACGTGGTGGTGGTAGGTACCCAGTGGGGGGACGAGGGCATGGTCAAGTTGGTGGACTGGCTCACCGAGGGCGTGGGGGCGGTGGTGCGCTTCCAGGGGGGTCTCAACGCCGGCCACACCTTGGTCATCGACGGCCATAAGACGGTGCTCCATTTGATTCCCTCGGGCATTCTGAGGCCCCAGGTGCACTGTTTGATCGGCAATGGGGTAGTGCTATCCCCCGAGGCGCTGCTGCGGGAAATCGACCAGCTGGTGGCCCAGGAAGTGGCGGTGGAGGGCCGGTTGTTTATCAGCCCCGCCTGTCCGTTGATCCTCCCCTACCACGTGGCCCTCGACCAGGCCCGGGAGCGGGCCCGGGGCGACCGAGCCATCGGCACCACCGGCCGCGGCATCGGCCCCGCCTACGAGGACAAGGTCTCCCGGCGGGCGGTGCGGCTGGGGGATTTGTTCCACCGGGAGCGCTTTGCCGCCAAGTTGGGGGAAGTATTGGACTTCAGCAATTTCGTTCTCCAGCACTACTTTAAGGCCGAGCCCGTAGATTTTCAGCGCACCCTCGACGGGGCGTTAGCCCTGGAAGAGCGCCTCAAGCCCCTGGTGGGAGACGTGGCCGGCCTCATCGACCAGCACCGCAAGGCCGGTGATCACATTCTCTTTGAGGGGGCCCAGGGCACCCTGTTAGACGTCGACCACGGCACTTATCCCTATGTGACCTCCTCCAACACCACGGCGGGGGGCGCCGCCACGGGCAGTGGCATCGGCCCGCGCCACATCGACTACGTGTTGGGGATCACCAAGGCCTACACCACCCGGGTGGGGGCGGGGCCCTTTCCCACGGAGTTGTTCGATGCCGCTGGCCAGCGGTTGGCCCAGCGGGGCCACGAGTTCGGCGCCACCACCGGTCGCCCTCGCCGCTGCGGTTGGTTTGACGCCGCTTTGCTGCGCCGCTCCATCCAGTACAACAGCGTCTCGGGACTGTGCATCACCAAGCTCGACGTCCTCGACGGCTTGGACACCGTGCGGCTGTGCACCGGTTATCGGGTGCAGGGGGAAGATCTCATTGGCCCTCCGGTGGGGGCCGAGGAATACGAGCTCTGCCAACCCATTTACGAGGAGCTCCCCGGCTGGCGGGAGTCCACCGTGGGGGTGCGGGATTTTCAAGCCCTACCCTCGGCGGCCCAGGCCTATCTAAAGCGCATCGAGGAACTCACCGAAACCCCCGTCCACCTGGTGTCCACTAGCCCCGATAGGGCCGACACCATTGTCATCGAGCATCCCTTTGGGACCAGTGGCCCCCTCGCTTGATGGCTAGTCGGGTAAGCCGTAAGGTGTAACCCTCGAACGAACAATGAGGTGGGCCCTCGCCGTTTCCTCGCGATGCTCTCAAGCCGTCCTTTCCCGCTATAACCTGACGCACCAGCCCCAAGGGTCGCCCCACGGCAAAGCGAACTGATGAGTCACTCCCCACATCGTTGTCCCACATCGTTGTAAAGGGTTTGGGATAACACCATTAGCGGATGTGAGGCTCCGTAGCGCCTGGCGGTTCAATACTCCCCAGGCTCTCGACGGGAAACCCCACAACCTCCAAGGGGAAGGGGCGGTGTTGTGCCTTTTGTGGGAGACGGCGCTTTTCGCGACGAGCGTCCATGGTCCGTGGCTAGTCGACCACACCACGAGGCGGGCCGACGTTTTTGAGATCCTTCAGCTGGGAGGGTAGGGCGCTACTAGGGGGCGTCGAGACAGTACTTCCGTGGGAAGTGTTTCACCGGTTGGGGGTGATGGGTTGAGCGTTTTTGAGGAGCCTCGTCGGGTGTTTCTGAAGTTGGGTAATCGTCTTTTTTTGGATGAACTTTTGACGCTAATACATGGGTGATAGTTCGCTGACGCACTATCAGGAGTCACATACGATACGACCATATTCAGCGAGTACAGCAACAGCCAATGGGTGCAGAGACTTGTTGAGTGATCAACCACCGAGCAGATAGTGCTCCAAGGTGAATGGTGAGGGCGAGCTACTGGGCCGCTCTACCACTGCTTCCACCATTCACCTCGTGGCACTACTTCCTGAGCAAACTACTGTGGGGAACACCGCCATGATGACAACCAACATGACGTCAAATGTCTTCTCAAGCGCTGGTATGCACGATGTTGACATGATAGACGTTGTGATGCCCAAAGAGACTGTGGCCCATTCCTTCTCGATACCCGGTCTCAGCAATTCGCCAAAGACATCTCTGGTTCCTCAGCTCGACACGCTGAGCCAACTAGCTAGGGCTGCTTACCTGGGAGACGACTATCGTCAGGACTTCATCGACGACAACACCCTAAGAGATACGGACGTGACCATCGACGGTCGAGTCTTGGGTGACCCGCAATCGGTTGTAGGCACCGGGGGGGACCTCGAGGGCGATGACAACGACCACTTGATGGGGAGCCGGGGCAACGAAAAGTTCTCTGGCGGTAAGGGCGATGTACCCTACGTGACCTGTAAAAATGGCCATTACACTGTCCATGGCACTAGCGGCAATGACACGATCAAAGTCATCAAGGAGGGGGACAAAGCCGTGATTTTCGTCAACGGCGAAGAGACCTTTCGCATGGACATCAGCGATCTCAACAAGCTCACTATCGATGGGGGCAAAGGTAACGACAGGATCGAGGTTTCCAAAGGCTGGTCCTATGATTTCCTCACCCTCAAGGGCGGTGATGGCAACGACATAATCGTCGGCGGCGATGGCTACAACAAAATCGTCGGCGGCGAAGGCAACGACATAATCTTCGGCGGCGATGGAGGTAACTTGATCGTCGGCGGCAAGGGCCACGATTTCATCGGAGGTGGCCAAAATCGAGATGTTATCGTCGGCGGCGCAGGCAACGACATAATCTTCGGCGGTGCAGGCAACGACATACTCGACGGTGGTCAAGGCAAAGACAAAGTTTGGGGCGGAAAGGGCGATGACCGTCTCTACGATTATGATGGCAACGACGAACTCGACGGTGGCCAGGGCAAAGATACAATTTACCTTCTCGGCGACGCCAAACGCGGCGCTGCCGTGATCATCACAGAGCCGTAACCATCACAGAATAGGTTTCTACCTCCGGTTTCTGGGAACTCGGCGGCCTTACAAACGGGTACACCATGGCGACGGGCTCTACGGCAATGAGGGTGACGACACCCTCCGCGGTGGCCAGGGCAGCGACTCTCCCCCCTGGGGAAGGGGACTTTGGGATTCAAACATCACTTCCCCAGTAGTATTCGTTCGCCGAGGCGGGGTTGACAAGATTAGGTGAGTATTGTGGGTTCAATCTGTTGGGCGAGGGAACTTGGGGAACCGAAACTAACCCACCTCCGCCAAGTTGCCCTTGGCCTCTAGCCAGGCCCGCCGGTCGGCGGACCGGCGCTTGGACAGCAGCATATCCATCAGGGTGGTGGCATCGTCATCATCGCCCCCGGCCTCTGGAGGGGGGGATTCAAAGGTGTCGCCCAGGGTGAGCTGGACCAAACGACGGGTGTTGGGGTCCATGGTGGTCTCCCGCAGCTGCAGAGGATTCATCTCCCCCAAACCCTTGAAGCGGGTGACGGCGATTTTGCCCCGTTTGTTGTCGGCCTGGAGGCGATCTAAGATGCCCTGCTTTTCCCCTTCGTCCAGGGCGTAGAACACCTCTTTACCCACGTCGATGCGAAACAGTGGCGGCATGGCGACAAACACCCTTCCCGCCGCCACCAAGGGGCGGAAATGGCGGGTGAAAAGGGCGCACAACAAGGTGGCGATGTGGTAGCCGTCGGAGTCGGCGTCGGCCAGGATACACGCCTTGCCATAGCGCAGTTTGGAAAGGTCGCTGCTACCTGGGTCTACCCCCAGGGCCACGGCGATGTCGTGGACTTCTTGGGAGGCCATCACCTCCTGGGACTCCACCTCCCAGGTGTTGAGGATCTTGCCCCTCAGGGGCATCACCGCCTGGAACTCCCGAAACCGGGCCTGCTTGGCAGACCCCCCCGCCGAGTCCCCCTCCACCAAAAACAACTCCGAGCGCCCCAGATCCTGGGCACTGCAGTCGGCCAGCTTGCCGGGCAACGCCGGACCGCTGGCAATTTTTTTCCGCACCACCTTCTTGGCGGCCTTGAGGCGCTGGTGGGCGTTTTGCAGGGCCAGTTGGGCAATGGCCTCGCCTTGGTCGGGGTGTTGGTTGAGCCACAGACTAAAGTGATCCTTCACCACCCCGGCGATGAAGGCCGTGCACTCCCTGGACGACAACCGCTCTTTGGTCTGACCGGAGAACTGGGGCTCTTGGAGCTTGGCGGACAACACATAGCTACAGCCCTCCCAGACATCCTCGGGGGCCACCCGCACCCCCCGGGGGAGCAGATTGCGGATCTCTAAAAACTCCCGCACCGCCTCGGTGAGGCCCAACCGCAAACCGTTGACGTGGGTGCCCCCCAGAGGCGTTGGAATGAGGTTGACGTAGCTCTCGGCCAACCCATCCCCCCCCTCGGGCAGCCAACACAACGCCCACTCCACGGCCTCGCCACCGCCGTCCACCCGGCCGACAAAGGGGGGATCGGGGACGTGGGGCAAGCCCTCCAGGGCGCTTTGGAGGTACTCTTCCAGGCCGTCTTGGTAGCGCCAGGCCTGCCGCTCGCCGCCGGCTTCGTCGGTGAGGGTCAAGGTGAGGCCCGAACACAACACCGCCTTGGCGCGCAACAGGTGGGCGAGCCGCTGGCCGTGGAAGCGGGGATTGTCGAAGTACTGGGGATCGGGCCAAAATCGCACCGCCGTACCGTGGACCTTGGCCGGTACCGCCCCGGCATCCACCAGATCGCCACACTTTTCTCCGTTGGCAAAGGCCATGGTGTAGCGTCGCCCCTTGCGGCGCACCTCGACCTCCAGGCGGCTCGATAGGGCGTTGACCACCGAGACCCCCACCCCGTGGAGCCCCCCGGCAAACCGGTAGCTCTTGGCCGAGAACTTGCCGCCGGCGTGGAGACGGGTGAGGATCAACTCCACCCCCGACACCTGGTACTCGGGATGGCGGTCCACGGGCATGCCGCGTCCGTCGTCCACCACTGACAGCGAACCGTCGCCGTGGAGGGTGACATCCACCTGCCGGGCGTGGCCCGCCAGGGCTTCGTCGACGCTGTTGTCGATGACCTCCTGGGCCAAGTGGTTGGGGCGGCTGGTGTCGGTGTACATCCCCGGGCGCTTGCGCACCGGGTCCAAACCGCTCAATACCTCGATGGCAGACGCGTCGTAATCGTTCATAAAACTCTCAAAATTCCGTTGATTACATTTTGCTATTATAGTGCCTCAGACGAGCTAAACGACGAAAAAACCACAAAAAAAACGCCCTCAAAATCCCGGTGGTCAACCTTTGATCCGCCCTTTGATCCCAAACCACCACCCCTTGCAGTCGCCCGCCTTTTGCCCCCTGGTCAGGCGTCGGCGCCCAACAGGAGATCCGAGCCCATGGCCGACAATTCTACCGACGAGCCGGTCTATCGCATCGGCACCGTGGCGCGGTTGACGGGTATCCCCGCCGTCACCCTGCGCATGTGGGAGCGGCGCTACAGCGTCGTCGCCCCCGACCGCACCCCGGGGCGCAACCGCCTCTACACCCGGGACGACATCGGGCGTTTGGCCCTCATCAAGCGCCTAGTGGACAATGGCAACGCCATTTCCACGGTGGCCACCTTGAGCCTCGACCAACTCCAAGAGCGCCTCCAGTTACACCGCACCCCGACGACGGCGGTCAAGAATAGGCTGGTGGTGGTGGGCACGGCCCTGCCCGTCAAGCTAGACCAGGCCAACGGCGAACTGCCGGGGCTGGAAGTGGTGGCCACCTTCCAAGACAGCCGCAGTTTGGCCCTAGAGGGACCAGCTCTCAAGCCCCAGGTGCTGGTGCTGGAGTACCCCGTGGTCGATGATGCCGCCGCCGCCGAGATCCAGCACTTCAGCAGTCAGTTGATGGTCCAGCGCACCGTGGTGGTCTACGGCTTTGGCCGCAGCGAGGTGATGCGACGCCTCAATGGCGGGCGAATCACCACCCTGAGGGCCCCGGCGGGGCTGGCCGAGCTGCGGCGGGCCTGCCTGCCCGAGGGGGAGCCACCCCGCGCGCCACCCCAGCCCCTAGAGCCCGAAACGCCCCCCGACGAGGACTGGGTGCCCCCCAGGCGCTACGCCAACGACGCCCTGGCCCGCCTCACGGCCCTGCCGACCTCCATCCACTGCGAGTGCCCCCAGCACCTAGCGGAGCTGTTGTTCAGCTTGACCTCCTTTGAAATCTATTGTCAGGAGTGCCGCCAGCGCTACCCCGACGATGCCGTGCTCCACGCCTACCTCCACGTCACCACGGCCAGGGCCCGGGCGATGATGGAAAACGCCCTGGAGAAGGTCATGGAGGCCGAGGGGTTGCGGGAATGACCCCTGGGCTTGGCCTGGCAAATTGACCCCATGGAGCCGGCGAGTTAACGTAGATGGCAGCAAAACGTCCCCAGGGCGCCATGGAATCCCTCATCGACAGCTACAGACAGCGCGTCAACGCCGCCCTCGAAAGCCTTCTGCCGAGCGCCGATGCCCATCCCCAGCGCCTCCACAGCGCCATGCGCTACGCAGCCACAGCCCCGGGTAAACGCATCCGTCCCGCCCTGGTCTACGCCGCGGGCCGCTTGGGGGATGTCCCCATCCAGCGCCTCGACCCCATCGCCTGCAGCGTGGAGCTGATTCACGCCTACTCGTTGGTCCACGACGACCTGCCGGCCATGGACGACGACGACCTGCGCCGCGGCCGCCCCACCTGCCATGTGGCCTTCGACGAAGCCACGGCCATCCTGGCCGGGGATGCCCTTCAGGCCTTGGCCTTTGAGTTGCTGGCCGACGCAGACATCAGCCCAGGTGCCCGAGCCCCAGCGGTGGCCATCCTGGCCCGGGCGGCGGGCAGCCGGGGCATGGCGGGGGGTCAGGCCATCGACCTCATGGCCGTGGGCCGAGCCCTCGACCTGGCGGAACTGGAGGACATGCACCGCCACAAAACCGGGGCGTTGATCCGCGCCAGCGTGGCCCTGGGGGCCTTGGCCGCCGACCTCGACAACGCCGCCAAAACCCAGCTAGATCGCTACGCCGAAAGTATCGGCTTGGCTTTTCAAATCCTCGACGATATCCTCGACGAAACCAGCGACACGGCGACCTTGGGCAAAACCCAAGGCGCCGACCGCCTGCGCCACAAGCCCACCTACCCGGCTCTGTTGGGCCTCGAAGGGTCCCCCCCCCACCAGCGCGCCCACCACCACCAAGCCCTGGAGACCTTCGCTCCCTACGACGCCGCCGCCGAGCCCTACCGCTGGCTAGCCACCATAATCGTAC
>JBHJHK010000272.1:0-15842 GCA_050330975.1 Candidatus Competibacterales bacterium
CACCACTACCTCCAGCTCTCCTATGTCGATTTTGAAACCGCCATGGAGGAAGTTCTCAGCCACCCCGGCCAGGCCTACCAAGCCCAAGTCAAAGAGCTCTATACCATGGGCCTTTACTTGGCACGGCAAAAGTACCGCTACCTCCGATACGCCTACCTCACCTTCCTCATGGGTATCACCACGGGGCCATTGCTCGTGGCTATCACCCTGGCCCTCGAGGCCTGACCGGCCGGCACTCCCACCCCCAAATCCTCAACACAGCCGCCGGCGAATGGCCTGGACCAATTGCTCGCGGTCCATCCGGCTGCGGCCAGCGATGTCCATCCGCCGCGCCCGGCGGCGCAGTTCCCGCAGGGACAGGGTCGCTAAGTCGCCATTGCGCCTCCCACCACTGGGGGCCTGGCGAAGGTCGGGGGGATTGGGGGGCCTTGGGGGGGACCGGCGCGGGTCCTGGACAAACCACTTGGCAGACATGGCCTTTCTCCGTCGTTGGGGGATGCAGTAACAGGCTCGTACATTCCGGAGATTAATCTATACATTCCATGAACACCATAGACACTCGAGGCCAAAAAAGGCGCCACTCTTTCAAAAAATTTATACAATTATTGTACGATCATGCCATACGGCGCGGAGCATCGGGCAGACTCCAGGGCTTAGCCCCCGCGAGGGCCTGGGCGGCCCGCAACACGAGGGCGTCGTCATGGCGGGGGCCGACGATCTGTAGACCCACGGGTAACCCCGCCGTCGTCAACCCGCAGGGCACGGAACAGGCGGGGTGTTGGCTCAAGTTGAAGGGGTAGCTAAAGGGGGTCCAGTCGGTCCAACGGGTCATGGTGGCGTTGGGAACCTCGCAGTCGACGGCAAAGGCGGCAATGGGAACCGCCGGGGTGAGGAGGGCGTCGTAGCGGGTCAACAATCGATCGATTTGCAGCCCCAAGGCCCCCCGGCGTTCCACGGCCTTGAGGTAGTCCATGAGGCCAAAGGTGGCCCCCAGGGCGGCCACCTCCTGGAGCCCTGGATCCAGTTGCTGGCGCACAAGGGGGTTCATAGGCCCCACTACAGCGGCCGCCCCGGCGTACCAGTGGTAGCGAAATATCTCGGCCACATCCCCCCAATCCACCGCCACTCGTTCTACCTGGGCCCCCAGATCCGCCAATACTTCCACCGCCTGGGCCACGGCTTGGGCCACAGGGGCGGCCACGGGGTGTCCCCCCAAGTCGGGGCTAAAGGCCAACCGCAACCCCGCCACACCCCGGGCCAGACCCACTCGGTAGTCGCGGCCATCAAAGGGCAGGGCCAAGCCGTCCCGATGGTCGGGTTGGGCCATGACCGTGAGCATCAAGGCGGCGTCTTCCACGGTGCGGGTCAAGGGCCCCAAATGGGCCACGGTACCAAAGGGACTCAAGGGGTAGGCCGGCACTCGGCCAAAGCTGGGTTTTAAGCCCACGACCCCGGTGAAGGCCGCCGGGATGCGGATGGAACCGCCGCCGTCGGTGCCCAGGTGGAGGGCCCCCATGCCCAGGGCTGCGGCGACGGCGGCACCACCGCTGCTCCCCCCCGGGGTGAGAGCGACGTTCCAGGGGTTGCGAGTGGTGCCGGTGAGGGGGCTGTCGGTGACGGCCTTCCAGCCGAACTCGGGGGTGGTGGTCTTGCCCACCAACACGGCGCCTTGCTCCCGCAACCGCGCCACCGCCGGGGCGTCCTCTTCCCAAGGCCCCGCGGGATCCACCGTGGGGCTCCCCCGGCGGGTGGGCCAGCCTTTGGTGAGGATCACGTCTTTGATGGTGGTGGGCACCCCGTCCACCAACCCTTTGGGCTGCCCCTGGAACCAGCGGGCCTCGGCGGCCTTGGCCTGGGTCTTGGCCCCGTCAATGTCCACCAGACAAAAGGCGTTGACCTGGGGATCCAGGGCCTCGATGTGGGCCAAAACGGCGTCGGTCACCTCCACCGGGGACAAGGTACGGCGGCGGTAGTGGACCAGGAGTTCGGCGGCGGATAGACGAGGGAGGGCGGTGTCGTACATGGGCAAGGGCCTCTCGGGCTTGGAATGGGTTACCATGGTCGCCAAGTATAGTGACTCGCCAAGGGGCTCCCGGTCGTCCGCCTTGAATGCCCTTCCCCAACGCAACCCCTGAGCTGGCCATGGACACCCCACATTCTGCCGACCACCGGCTCTACTACCCCGCCACCCAAAGAAACCGCGACCCCATTTTGGGGGTGCTCAAAGCCGTTTTGCCCCCCCAGGGGACGGTGTTGGAGTTGGCCGCCGGCAGTGGCGAACACGCCGTTTACTTCGCCCCCCGCTTTCCCCGACTGCAATGGCTACCCAGCGACCCCGATTCGAGGGCCCGGGAAAGCATCGACGCCTGGCGGCAGAGCGAGGGGGTGGCCAATGTGGCCAAGGCCTTGGCCCTGGCGGCGGAGGACCGCCCGTGGCCGGCGAACGACCTCGCCGCCGTGGTGGCCGTCAACGTGCTCCACGTCGCCCCGTGGTCCACCACCGAGGGACTGTTGGCCGGGGCCGCCCGCCACTTGATCCCCGGTGGCGTGTTGTACCTCTACGGGCCCTTTGCCGTGGACGGCCACCACACCTCCCCAGGCAATGCCGAGTTCGACGCCAGTCTGCGCCGGCAAAATCCGGCGTTGGGCCTTAGAGACACCCGCGACGTCACGGCAAAGGCCGAGGACTTTGGCTTGATCCTCGAGGCGTCGATCCCCATGCCCGCCAACAACCTCTCCCTGGTGTGGCGGCGACCCCCACATTGAAACTGGACCCCTGAGGGTCTAGCCTTTGCCCCGATGGTGGGTGGGAACGGATCCCACCCCCTTTCCCCGTGGATTTTGCGGCTACCGACGCCGTCCACCAGGAGTAAAGCCCTATGTTGCACCGGTTTCGCCCCAGTCGCCGTCGTTTTCTCCAGCAGTCGACCACCGCTGGCCTCGGCCTGTCGCTGTTGCCGCGCCTCACCCTGGCCCAGGAGCCCAACCAGCTCAATTTCTACAACTGGGACACCTACATCGGCGAAGATACCCTGGCGAATTTCAAGGATGCCACGGGTATCGAGGTCACCATGGACCTATTTGCCGACAACGAGGAGCTGTTTGCCAAGCTGCGAGGCGGCAATCCCGGCTACGATGTGATCGTCCCCACCAACGACTTTGTGGAGCGCATGATCCAGGCGGACATGCTCATGCCGTTGGACCGGAGCAAGATTCCCAATTTCGCCAACCTCTCCCCCACTTTCCAGAAGGCCGAGTTCGACCCGGGCCGCCAACACAGCATGCCCTACATGTGGGGCACCATCGGCATCGGCTACCGCAAGTCCCGGGTGGACGGGGTACCCGACAGCTGGAAGTGGCTCCTCGATTCCGACCAGTACTCCGGGCGCATCGCCCTCCTCGGCGAGGCCCGGGCCATCTTCCAGTCGGCATTTAAATACTTGGGTGCCTCCCTCAACAGCACCGACGAAGCCCTGTTGAAGCGAGCTGAGGAAATGCTCATCGCCCAAAAACCCCATATCAAGGCGTTCGCCGAGGACAACGGCCAGGACCTGCTGTTGTCGGGGGAGGTAGACCTCACCATGGAGTGGAGCGGCGACATCCTCCAGGTCATGGCCGAAGACGACGACTTGGGCTATGTGATCCCCCAAGAGGGGGGAGAGCTGTGGCAGGACTGTTTAGCCATCCCCAAGGGCGCCCCCCACCCCGACAACGCCCACCGCTTTATCAACTACTTGTTGGACGCCCAGGTGGGGGCCGAGATCGCCGACTTCATCCGCTATGGCACCCCCAATGCCGCCGCCCTAGAGCACTTGCCCGCGGACTACCGCAACAACCCGGCCATCTTTCCCTCCGACGAGGTCCTAGAGCGCTGTGAGGTCTCGGTGTTCAAGGGCCCCGACTTCCAGCGCCTCCTCGACGAAGCCTGGACTCGGGTCCAGGCGGCCTAAGCGTTTGCCCTTGTCCCTTGACCGCGCCGTCGACGCCCCCGTCATCCGCCGCTGAGCCCCCGCCGGCGCCCTCAAGGCCCCTCCGCCGCTTTCCCTGGGCCGCCGCCATCTTCGCCGTGCCCCCCACGGCGTGGCTATTGGCGTTTTTCCTGCTGCCCTTGGGGCTGGTGTGGGTGATGAGCTTTGGCGAGCCCCGGGGGCTGGTGGATATCGACATCACCGGCACCCTGGATAACTACGACCGGGCGTTGGATCCGCTGTACCTGCAGATCTTCGCCCGCTCGTTTTGGATCGCAGGCCTCGCCACCTCGATTTGCCTATTGGTGGGGTTTCCCGTGGCCTTGACCATCAGCCACGCCTCCCCCCGCTGGAAGACGGTGCTGTTGGTGTTGGTCATCCTGCCGTTTTGGACCAACCTGCTCATCCGCACCTACGCCCTCATCGCCGTGTTGCGGGGGCGGGGTTACGTCAATTTCAGCTTGGAATGGCTGTGGAACCGGGCCAACGAGTTCCTCAACATCCTGGGCCTTGGCCACTACCAGTTGTTGGGGACGCGCTTTCAGCCCTTGGAAATCCTCTACACCGACACCGCTGTGGTCATCGGCCTGGTCTACGTCCACCTGCCGTTTATGATTTTTCCCCTCTACGCCGCCCTAGAGCGCATGGATCGGTCCTATGTGGAGGCCAGCTTGGATCTCGGAGCCAGCCAATTGCGGACCTTCTTCGCCGTGGTGGTGCCCCTGGCCATGCCGGGGATCATCGCCGGGCTCATCATCACGTTTATTCCCACCCTGGGGTCCTACCTCACCCCAGACCTGTTGGGGGGGCCCAGTAGCCAGATGATCGCCAATGTCATCGAACGCCAGTTCAAAGATGCCAACGACTGGCCCTTTGGCGCCGCTTTGTCGTTTTTGCTCATGTATTTGACCTTCTTCGCCCTGGCGTTGCGGGCCCTTCTCTCCCGCCGCCCGGGGCTGGAGACGGGGCGATGAGGGGGGCGCGGCGCCGTCCGAGCCCCACGGCCTTTGGCCACCAGTGGTGGGTGCGGGGGGTGCTGTTGGCCACCTTTGTGTTCCTCTACGCCCCCATCATTACCCTCATCGCCTACAGTTTTAACGACAGCCGGCGCAACATCGTCTGGCGGGGTTTTACCTTTAAATACTACGAGCGGGCCTGGAACAACTCGAGCCTGGTGGAGGCGTTTGTCAATTCGTTGACCATCGCCCTGGTGAGCACCGTGGTGAGCGTGATCTTGGCCACCTTGGTGGCGCTTTTCTTGGAGCGGGTGCGCTTTAGAGCCCGCCCCCTCTACGAAGGGGCCTTGGCATTGCCCATTGTGGTGCCGGAGATCTGTATGGGGGTGGCGATGTTGGTGTTCTTCAGCCGCATCGGTTGGCCCCACGACTTGCCTTGGCCATTCTCCCTGGGGGCCATCACCATCGCCCACATTTCCTTTAGCTTTCCCTTTGCGGCAGTGGTGATCCGCGCCCGCCTCGCAGGCTTCAACCGGGAGTGGGAGGAGGCGGCCCGGGATCTGGGGGCCTCCACCTTCCAGGTCATACGAGACGTGGTGTTGCCGTTTTTGCGCCCCGCCCTCATCGCCGGGGCCCTGTTGGCCTTTACCCTGTCCCTGGACGATTTTGTCATCACCTTTTTCACCTCGGGACCCAACACGGTGACGTTTCCCATCAAAGTCTATTCCATGGTGCGGTTTTCCGTGACCCCCGAAGTCAACGCCGCCTCGACGATCCTCATCATCATCACTGTGGCCCTTACCCTGGTGGCGTTGAGCTTCCAGGGCCGAAGCTCCCTGGTTAAATCACCGTGAATACCGCCTCAGAGAGATCCATGGGCGCCCGGGCCCTCGGGGATACCCCCGCTGTAGACACCACTGAACCCCGGGGCGAACCCCTGCTGCACCTGGCCGGCGTCACCAAGCATTTTGGCCCCCATGTGGCCGTGGACGACGTATCATTGGCCATCTACCCCGGGGAACTATTTGCCCTGCTGGGGCCCTCGGGCTGTGGCAAAACCACCTTGTTGCGGCTGCTAGCCGGCTTTGAATACCCCAGCCACGGGGTGATCCACATGGACGGCGTGGACGTCAGCGACGTTCCCCCCAATCGCCGCCCGGTGAACATGGTATTTCAGTCCTACGCCACCTTTCCCCACATGAGCGTGGCGGACAACGTGGCCTACGGCCTCAAGGTGAGCGGCACCCCGAGTGCTGAGATCAAACAGCGGGTGGCGGAGGCCTTGGCGTTGGTACAGCTCCAGGGGTTAGAGCGCCGCCGTCCCGACCAGCTCTCCGGCGGCCAGCGCCAACGGGTAGCCTTGGCCCGGGCGTTGGTCAAGCGCCCCAAGGTGCTACTCCTCGACGAGCCCTTGTCGGCCTTGGATGCCAAACTGCGGGAGGCCATGCAACTGGAGCTGGTTCACCTCCAGCGCACCGTGGGCACCACCTTTGTGGTGGTCACCCACGATCAAAACGAAGCCCTGTCCATGGCGAGCCGCATCGCCGTCATGGACAAAGGCCGGGTGCTCCAGGTGGCCTCCCCCAGGACCCTCTACGAGGCCCCCAACTGTCGGTTTGTGGCCGATTTTATCGGCAAGATCAACGCCTTTACAGGCTCGGTCATCGAGCATGCCGAGGGTGGCCTCCAAGTGCGGGTGACGGGGCTCAGCCACCGGGGTCACTCGGGGGATTTGACCCTCCCCGCGACGGCGGGGAGCCCAGCCCTCGAGCCCCGGCAAACCGTGGAGGTGGCGGTGCGCCCTGAAAATGTTCGCCTGGAACGCCAGTGCCCAGACCAGGGTTGGGTCAGCGCCCCGGGCACGGTCGTGGACGTGGCTTACTACGGCAGCCAGAGCCACGTCTACCTGGACAGCCCCGCGGGATTGGTGGTGGCCCACCTGGGGTCGGAGCACCGCAGTGCCCCCCCCCGGGAAGGAGAGACCCTGTGGCTCACCTGGCGGCCCGAGGACACCCTGTTGCTCACCGCCTAGCCCAGGGGGTGGATCCCAGCTGGGAGGGGCATCACTCGGGCTGAGAGACCATGCGCAGGTAGGGCTTGAGGGTCTTCCAGCCCTGGGGAAACTTGGCCTTGGCCTCCTCATCGGACAGGGAGGGAGCGATGATGACATCCTTGCCGTGCTCCCAGTTGGCGGGGGTGGTCACCGGGTGCTGGGCGCTCAGCTGCATGGCGTCCAAGACCCGCAAGATCTCGGCGAAGTTGCGGCCGGTGGTCATGGGATAGGCCAGCATCAGCTTGATTTTCTTATCGGGGCCGATGATAAACACCGTGCGCACCGTGGCGTTGTCCATGGGCGTGCGGCCTTGAAAATCCCCCTCTTCGTCGGCCGGCAGCATGTTGTAGAGCTTGGAGACCGCGAGGTCGGTGTCGGCGATCATGGGGAAGTTGACGGCACTCCCCTGGGTTTCGGCGATGTCGCCAAACCAGGACTTGTGACTGTCCACGGGGTCGACGCTCAAGCCCATGGCCTTGCAATTGCGCTTGTCAAATTCCGCCTTGAGGGCCGCCACTGCCCCCAACTCGGTGGTGCACACTGGGGTGAAATCCTTGGGGTGGGAGAACAAAATTGCCCAGGAATCGCCGATCCATTGGTGAAAGTCGATGGATCCCTCGGTGGTTTCAGCGGTAAAATTCGGAGCCGTCTGATTGATGCGCAACATAGCAGTCTCACCTCGGTTTCGGTACTTGCCAACAAGCCACGGCTGCGACCCCAAGACGGGGGCAGTGGAGAGATAATGCAGCCTTGGGCGGGGGTTCTCAACCGGAAAGGGTCTGGGAGCTCGGTCCGCCATTGGCGGGCGTTCGCCCTTGGTATATGCTTTTTGCCCATTGCCACCCAACGACAGACGCCCTGGAGATCCATCGGCAAATCGCCGCCTGCGGTCCATATGGCCCGTGTGGCGCTATCGCCTTCCCATTCACCCCATGACGCCCCTGCGATCCCCCCGGCGTCGCGCTGGAACGCCTGCCACCATTCGCCCATGCCCACTGCCCACACCCTCCTCGCCGCCTTTTGCCTCGGTCTCAGCTATTGGTTGGCGCTGTCCTACGTCCTCGGAGAGCTCACCCGGCAGATGGATGCCCAGGGCCACTTTGCCGTCGACCAGGTGACCCGGGCCGCCAACGATGGCTTTGCCATCGGCTTGAGTTTGGCCGCCATGGGCAACCTAGAGCGGGTCCTCGGCCTCATCTTGGCCAAATACAGCCAAAGCGATGACAGCTTGCCCCTCACCGGTGGCGCCGTCTACGACATCACAGGCCACAGACTCTTTTTCCAGGGTACGACGCCCCCCACCACCGTGCCCCAAAGCACCACCGACGACTCGGGGCGCTGGCGGTTGGAGTTCGACGACCGCGTCGCCCTGGGGCAAGTGCTGCGCAATGGCTTTGGCCAACCCGCTGGCCACGCAGTGCTGTTCTACGACAACGCGCCCTTGACCAGGCAGCGCCGCCACCTCGCCGCCGCCCTCGCCGCCGCTGCCCTGGTCGCCTTTGGCCTCTACGGCTTGCTGTTCCGCTGGCTCACACCCCCGGGTCGGCGACGGGGCGGGAAAGCCACTCGCCAACGAGTCAGCGTGGCCCCGTGATCCCAACTATGGAACGGGCAAACCACCGCCAACTGGGGGCTCGGGGCCCTGGAAACCACTGGCTCATCTGGAGTGTGGCGTCGGCGGCGGCCCTGGCGGCGTTTTTCGCCGCCGTCTCTTGGTTCTACAGCGCCTACCGCAGCGAACCCCTGGAGCACTTTAGCCGCACCTTGGGTCAGTCCTTGGTGGGGGACCTGGAGCGGGGTCTGCGCCACGGCATTCCCCCCAACCGCCTCATCGGCGTACGGGAACTCCTGGTCGCCACCTTGGACGACTACCCCGAACTGGCCCAAATCACCATCACCGACCTCCAGGGCCAGGTGCTCTATTCCGCCGGGGGCGACGCCCAGATCCCCCCCGATGCCGCTTTGGAGGAGGCTTCCCTGCGCTTGCCCGTGGTCGATGACCAGGGCCCCCAGCTGTTGCTCCACCTGATTCCCCGTTCCCACAGTTGGTCGGTGGAGCTGATCCAACTGGGCCTGGTATTGGCGGCCCTGTGGCTGGGCATGTTGCCTTTGGTGGGCGCCTTCACCGCCCCCCCCCGGTTGTCCCCCCCGCCAGGGGGCGTTGACCTGGGGGCGACCCGCCGCATTACGACCCTGCCCTTGGCCTTTGGCGCCACCTTTGTGGTGCCCGTGGTCCCCTATCACCTGGCGGCCACGGGACAGGTGGACAACCTCACCGGCACTATGGCCCTGGTCGTGGCCCTGTTGGCGGTTTGCTCGGCCTTGGCCGCCGCGGCCCGGGACCGCTGGTCCCTGCCCGGCGGCGAAGGCGGCGGCGTCGTCGCCCTGGGACTTGGCTGCGCCGTCGCCGCCTTCGAGGGCCCCCAGGGGATGTGGCTGGGGGCTTGCCTCCTGGGGGTCGGCAGCGGATGGCTGTTGGGGGGCGCCCGGCTACCCATCGGCGCCGGTGCCACCACGGGCGCCGGCATCAGCGGTGCCCTGTTGGGCACCCTCGTCGCCCAGTACCTGGGTACCACCGTGGCCTTGGGAATGGCCGCCGCCGTCCACGGCACCCTCTTGGTCGCCGGATCATTGGGGTATCTGCCGTGGGCGGTGGCGATGGATACCCGGGCGCCACAACCCCCCCAGGACCCCCAGGGGAATCACAACCCCGCCCTACCTTGGCTGGCGGCGGGGTTTACCGCCGCCACGGCGGGGCTGTTGGTGGGAGTGGGCCTGTTGGCCATACCGCTGATGGTGGTAGCCATGGCGGGCCAACCCATCGCCGTGGGCGCCGCCATCGCCCTGTTGGCCCTGATGGCCAACCTCGCCGCGGTCTTGGCGCGGTCGATCCTGGGGCGCGGTGTGCCGTCTTTATTGGTGGCCGGCAGCAGCGGCTTTGCCGCGGCGTGGACCACGGCGTTGTTGCTGTGGGAACCCTCCTGGTTGGCCCTGCTGTCCATGGCAGCCGGTATGGGGGTGGGCCTCGGTGGCCTCGTCGCCTGCCAGCGCCATTGGCTGGATTTTGACCCCGAACGCCCCGTGGCCGCCCTGTGGCTCTACGGCGCCACGGGCCTCGGCGGCGGTCTTGCAGCGGCCCTCTACGCCCTGGCAACCCCCTCCTTGGGATTGGCCGGGGCCACCATCGCCGTGGGAACAGCGACGTTGGGGCTCGTGGTGTTGCTGGGGGTGTTGGCCTTGAGTTTGGACATCCCCGAAGGCCACGCCCCTTGAAGCTACGGACTCGAGTGACCCTCATCGCCCTGGCGGGGGCCAGCGTGTTGACCCTGGCCGCCATCGTCGAGAGCGGCATCCGCCAGCGAGCCACGGTCGACCTCTACCGCACCTCGTTGCAAGAGGGCTATCTCAGCGCCTGGCGGGGCATCGTCAGCCGGGTGGTGACCCGCCTGGAAACCAACGCCGAGCAACTCACCGCCGACAGCGAGTTGCTATCGGGGTTGTGGGGTTTGAGGCCTCGCGCCGTCAACCGCTTTGCCATCGAGGCTCAGACCTTGCTGGCCAGGCTGCCCCTCCCCGCCCAGATGTGGGTGGTCAACCGCTATGAACAGACCCTGTTTCAAAGCGGGCGACAACCCCTGGCGTTGGAAGACGTCACCGCACTCAGCGAACGGGTACTCCTGGGGGCCACCACCCACCACGACATCGTCTACCGCGACGGCCGTTACTATCTGGTGGTGGCTTTCCCCTTGGTGCGGGCATCATTTGTGTTTGCCGTGGGCATGTTCAGCGTCGACCTCAGCTGGCTGACCACCAACCTCGCCCGCGCCACGGGCGACCGCGTCGCCATCGTCAACGCCGCGGGCGCCTCCCTCAACACCGCCGATGGCGACCAGGCGACGGGGGCGTTACTCCCCGCCCTGGAGGCCGCACTGCCCGCGGGACCCGCGGCGGCGACCCGCTTGATCACCCTCCCCGACAACCGCCGCGACGACGCCTTGTTGCGGGGCTGGAATAACGTCTTCTCCACCACCTTTATCCCCTTTGCCGTCGCCAACACCGCGGACGTCCCAAGGCTGGTGGTGGTGAGGGATATCACCGACTTCCACCGCCGCTTTGGGGTGTTGCGCCTCTTGTCCTACGGGGCGTTGATCTCGGTGATTCCGTTGTTTTTCGCCGCCCTCTACTGGTACCTGCGCCGCAGCTTCCACCCTTTAAACCGCACGGTGATGGTCCTCAACGCCCTGGCCTCGGGCAACACCGAAGCCCGCATCGACCTCCCCCCCTCCGACGACGAAATCGGCCGGCTGTTGACCGCCGTGGAACAATTTCGCCAGGCGCTACTGGCGCGGCAAAAACTGGCGGTCATCCGCCAGGAGTTGGACGCCGCCACCCGCATCCAGCGCTCCATTCATCCCCACGCCTTCCCGAGCCACCCCGCCTTTGAGGTCTATGCCCTGTTGCAAACCGCCCAGGAGGTGGGGGGCGATTTCTACGACTTCTTCGAACTCACCGATGGTCGCTACGGCTTTGTCATCGCCGATGTCTCGGGCAAGGGGATGGGGGCGGCGCTGTTTATGGCCGTCGCCCGCACGGTGATGCGCACCACCGCCTTTGTGGTGGACCAGCCGGGGGCGTGTTTGAGCCGGGTCAACGATTTTTTGAGCGTCGACAACGACACCGCCATGTTCGCCACCCTGTTCTACGGCCTGTTGGACCCGGCCACCGGCCGGTTTACCTATGCCAATGCCGGCCACAATTTGCCCTACCTCATGGGCCAGGACTGCCACTGTCGGGAGTTGCCCCGCACCTTTGGTGTGGCCCTAGGGGCCGTCGGGGGGCTCGACTACGGCCAGGGGGAGGGCGTCCTCACACCCGGCGACCGGCTAGTGCTCTACACCGATGGGGTCACAGAAGCCATCGACGAAGCCGGGGGGTTCTACGGCGACGAGCGCTTTGCCCACTTGATCCAACACCACACGGGGGAAACCTCCCCCCGACGCCTGGTGGATACCATCGCCGCCGATGTCGCCAGCTTTGCCGGCCGCGCCCCCCAGGCCGACGATATCACCTTGATGGTGATCCACCTCAAGGCCATCGCCGAGGCGCCCCAACAAGGCCGCGGCGAACAGCCCCAAGTGGCCGACGAACGCCCCAAGGCGCCCCTCGCCGGGGTCTAGAGCAGCAATTGCCAGTAGCCCACGTCGATCCACTGGCCGAACTTGAACCCCACTTCCCGCAGGTGGGCGACTTTTTGAAAACCCAACTTTTCGTGGAGGGCCACGCTGGCGGCGTTGGGCAGGGTGATACCACCGATGACGCTGTGGATGCGCCGCGTCGCCAAGGCGGCGAGCAGCCCTTGGTAGAGGGTACGGCCAAGGCCGCGGCCGACCTGTCCAGGCGCCAAGTAGATCGTACTCTCGGCGGAGTAGGGGTAACGGCTCTGGGCGATCCACGGGCTCCCACAGGCGTAGCCGAGGAGCTGTTGGTTCTCCTCGACCACCAACCACGGCAATTCCGCCTCCCACACCCGGGCCATGCGTTGGTCCATCGCCTCGGGGGCGAGGGCTTGGTGGTCGAAATTGACCGCGGTGTGGAGGGCGTAGTGGTTGTAGATCGCGGCGATGGCCGCAGAGTCAGACGAGTTTGCCAAACGCAACATAAGCGATGTCCCAAATGGCGATCACAGAGAGTTTGCTAGCCTATGTCCTTGTCCTGCCGAAGGACTTTAATGTTGCAATCGTTCGTGCTATCTGTACCCACAAGGCGTGAGAGACAGCCCGAGGGCCCAAGACACCCACAGGGAACGGATACAGGGCTCAACGGCGGGATAACAACACCCCCCATTATTGGAGATCCTTCGTCTATTCACCGGCTTCCCCGGGGGCATTGTCAAGCAGAAAGGGACTTGTTATGAAATTGGGTCAAAAACTCACTTTGCTCCTCGGCCTGATCCTCGTCATTGCTGTCGGCTTGACCTTGTACCTCAACCAGAGCAAGTTTCGCCGGCTGTACAACGACGTGGAGCAATCCCGCTTCATCGCCTTGGCGGTGGATATCAACCAGACCATCGAGCGGGGCTTCAATTTGGGGCTGGCGTTGAGTCAACTGGTCAACGTCCAAGAGATCGTCGAACGCCGTTTGGCCCAGGAGCCCCAACTCATCGGCATTTACGTCTTCGACGAAACCGGTCGCATGCTGTTCCGGGCGGAGCGAGCGACAAACGTCCGCGCCTCTCCCGACCCCTTGGAAGTATCGTCCTGGCTAGAGCGCCTCAACGCCGACCGCGAACCCTGGATCGCCACCGCCCATCGGTCCAACACCGCCGGGATCGCCTTGGTCAACAACTTCGGCGTCCTCGAAGGGGGTGTCGCCTTGGTCTACGACCGCATGGAGGGCTACCTCACCTTGGTCCAAGTGTTCATCGACCAACTGCTCTACGGCGGGGCTGCCCTAATGGCCGCGCTACTGCTGGGGGGATGGATCATCGGCCACCTCTCCCGCCGCATCCTCGCCGAGATCGTCAAGGTGCGGCCCGCCGCCAAGGCCCTCGAAGAAAATGCCAGCGACGACGCCCCGGGCGAAGGCGACCCGGGGGGGCAACACTCCCCGGGGGCGGCGAATGCCGCGGCCGATCCCTTCGTCTCACAACTCCAGAAACTCAAACGCCAATTGCACGAGGCAGAACGCCAATTGGAGAGGGTTGACCCGTGAGTACCAGTTCCACTCCGGCGACGCTGACAGCCACCGATCTGCCCTTGTTGGAGCGCCTGCCGACCCGGTTGGTGATCCTGTCCACCTTGTTGCTGACCCTCACTTTAGTGGCCTTATCCCTATTGACCCTGGGTCGTTTTGAGCGGGCGTTGCTGCCAGCGCTGGACAACAACGCCGACACCATCGCCCAGGTGCTGGAGACCCAGCTCCTGCGGGCCCTGGACCACGGCATCCCCCTGGACCGGATCCGGGGCATGGAGGAGTTCACCACCTCGGTGGTGGAAAACCACCCGGAAATCCGCCGAGTCTCACTCTCCGACCCCACGGGCCAGGTGGTCTACAGCGGGGAGTTCAACGACCCCGCCCCCGGGTCGACCGGGGCACCCCTCCAAGCCGAAATTGCCGTGACCTATTACTCCTTGGAGGGCGCAGCCGGGCACTACGGCCAGTTGGGGGTGGGTATTGACGCCGCCTTTGCCCGCAACAAACTCCTCGACGTCTACTACGACATCGGCATCACCTTCCTAGTGGCGCTGTTTTTGACCTTTGAGATCTTCTTGGCGGTCATCGCCTTCAGCGTCCTGCGGCCCATCACCAACCTGCGCCGCCTGATGACCTACGGTCAACAGGGCTACTTTGGCTACTTTATCCACTACCGGGCCAACGACGAAATCGGCCGCCTCATCGCCCAGTTCAACGGATTGATAGCCGGGCTGTTCCGCGACTACGACCGCCTGCGCCAGCGACTGGACGACGGGAGGCCACCACCGGAGTCCATGGCGACCCTGCAGCACTATTTCGTCCACACCCGAGATCGCCTCCAGGCCATCGTCCAGCGAACCGCCACCGATGTGCGCTTGCCGCTGTTTCTGTTTTTCTTTGCCATGTCCATGTCGGTGTCGTTTTTGCCGATCTACGCAGAACAGCTCTACGCCCCGGTGCCCGGCCTCTCGCCGGAAATGGCCATCGCCTTGCCCATCACCGCCTACGTGGCGGCCTATATGCTCTTCACCCCCTTGGTGGGCATGCTGCAGCCCTACTTGAGCCACCGCAACTTGTTCCTCCTGGGGCTGGTGCCCACCCTGTTGAGCTATGTGGTCTCGGGGTTGGCCCCCGACCTCTACATCCTGGTCCTCGGCCGCGTCCTCACCGCCCTGGGCTTCGCCGTGGTCTCCCTGGCGGCCTTGGGGTATATCCTCCAAGTCACCACCCAGCAAAACCGCGCCCAGGGCATCGCCGTCTACACCTTGAGTTACGCCTCAGCGGGATTCTGCGGCACCGCCATGGGGGGTTTAATCGCCGACCAGATCGGCTTTAGTGCGGCGTTTTTGCTCTCGGCGGGGTTGGTCGCCGTCAGCGCTTGGGCCCTGTGGACGGCGATTCCCGACGACGAACACCGGGAGCACCGCAAGGCCAGCGGCCTGGGTCTCAAGGGGTTCTTTGGCTGTTTGCTCCAGCGTCGCGTGCTGTTGTTGTCGTTTTTGGTGGCAGTGCCAGTGCAACTGGTCATCACGGGCTGTGCCTTTTACCTCACCCCCTTGCTGTTGGTGGAGTTGGGGTTTTCCACCTCCACCGTGGGCAGAATCATGATGCTGTACTTTCTGATCATTCTCCTGGTGGGGCGCCGCGTCGCCGGTTGGATCGACCTGAGCCAAAACCACCGCACCAACGCCGCCTTTGGGGTCATGACCGCGGGCCTGGGATTTGGCCTGTTGTTGCCCTTGGAACCCCAGCTGTGGACGGTGGCCCTCGCCGTCGTCCTCATGGGGTTGGGTCACACCTTTACCATCCCCAGCCTCAACGCCCTGTTGATCACCGAGCGCGACGTCGGGCGCGAGACTTCACTGTTGGGTACCCAGCGCATCCTGGAGCGCCTGGGGGGGCTTTCCGGCCCCTTTGTCGCCGCAGGTCTGGCGGCGACCAGCGGCTATGGGGCCGCCGCCACTTTCATGGGTCTCGGCGTCGCCTTCTGTGGTTTGTTGTTTCTCTACGCCAGCCATTCCACCAAAATAGCCGCCTTTGCCGAGGGCAAGTCATGAAACTCACCGCCACCCCCCCCCGAAAACCCCACAGTCTCGGGCATTGGATGTCCTGGATAGGGAGTGGCTTGCTGCTGTGGTGCCTGTGGGCCAGTTGGATGGCCGCCGTGGCCCA
>JBHJHK010000273.1:0-5622 GCA_050330975.1 Candidatus Competibacterales bacterium
GCCCACCTCGTTCTGGGAGCGGACAAACCCGGGGCCCACCCCCCCCCCCTGGGCCGGTTCGCACTGGGCGAACATGTCGGGGGGGGGGTTGGCCAGGTCGCGGGTGGCCCGGGAGACCAAGAGGTACTCCTCTTCTATCCCAATGGTGAACGGCGGTTCAGACGCCATGGCGAGGTACCCCGCGGAGTAGTGGCAAAGGAGCTTGGGGCGCCGCGGCCTCGGCTGGCATGGCGCGGCGTCACCCCATGGGTATCAGTGGTATTCCACCTGGTGGAGGGTGGCGTTGGACAACACCGCTTCCAAGGCTTCCCCCACCACCTCCGCCCAGTGGGCGCAGCCCGCCTCGTCGGCGATCAAATCCTGGCGCAGCTCCAGGCACACGTGGGGCAGCCCGGCGGCGGCAGCGTGGTGCTCCATGGTGAAGCCGGTCTCCCGCCCCGAGTAGGGTTCGTTGTCGCCGACGCACAAGTCGTCCCGCCGCTGCAGCCAGTGGAGGAGGGGCTCGGCAATGCGCGGGTCGTGGTTCCACAACACCCCCACTTGCCAAGGACGCCGGAGGCCTTCGAACTCCGGGGTAAAGCTGTGGATTGCCACCAACGCCGGGGCCGGACCCCGCTGGTGGAGCCTGGTCAAACACTGGCCCACGGCGTGGTGGTAGGGCCAGAACAACGCCTCGGTGCGCCATTCCACCTCTTCCGGGGACAGCCCCTCGTTGCCGGGTACCGCGACCCCATCGCTCACCGGGAGAATGGAGGTGGGATCCCCGGGGGGACGGTTGAGGTCGATGACCAGCCGGGAATAGCTGGAGAACACCGCCGGGGCGTCTAGGCGCGCCATGAGGCGGCGGGTGACACAGGCGGCGCCGATATCCCAGCCGATGTGGCGCTCGGCCAGCAATTTGGGGTCGAGGCCCAAATGCTGCAACCGCCTGGGCACCCGGTGTTGGGCGTGGTCGCATACCAACAACACAGGCGCCTGGCCGTCGGGGTTCTCCACGGCAACCGGTGAGGGCTCGTCGGGGTCTAATAGGGGGTAGTCGGCGTTGATTGCGGGTTTCATAGGGGAAAATTATAGCCCACTGTCGAGGCCCAGTCGCTCGCCGCGGTAGACGCCGCTGCGCACCCGGCGCCACCAGGTCTCATGGGCCAAATACCAATCCAAGGTGCGGGCGAGACCCGCGGCAAAGGTGACCTGAGGCGCCCACCCCAGCTCCCCCTGGGCCTTGCGGCTGTCGATGGCGTAGCGCTGGTCGTGGCCGGGACGGTCGGCGACAAATTGAATCAACTGGTCGTGGGGGGCGTGGGGGCTGTGGGGAAAGCGTCGGTCGAGGAGCTCGCACAGCTCCCGGACCACGTCGATGTTGCGCCGCTCAGCGCCGCCGCCGATGCAGTATACCTCTCCCACCCGACCGCGGGTCGCCACGGCCAACAGCGCCGCCACGTGGTCCTCTACGTAGAGCCAATCGCGCATCTGCTCGCCGCGGCCGTAGACCGGCAGTGGTCGACCCTCTAGGGCGTTGAGGATCATCAACGGAATGAGCTTTTCGGGAAATTGGTAGGGGCCGTAGTTGTTGGAACAATTGCTGATCACCACCGGCAGGCCATAGGTGTGGTGCCAGGCCCGCACCAGGTGGTCGGCGGCGGCCTTGCTGGCGGAGTAGGGGGAGTTGGGTTTGTAGGGGCTTGCCTCGGAGAACGCCCCGGAAGGCCCCAGGCTGCCAAACACCTCATCGGTGGAAACGTGGTGAAAGCGAAACGCCGCGGCCTCGGGGGGGGGGAGGCCCTGCCAATGGGCCCGCACCCGCTGGAGTAGGGTATAGGTGCCGTGGACATTGGTGGCGATAAACGCCCCGGGACCGTCGATGGAGCGGTCCACGTGGGACTCGGCGGCCAAATGCATGACCAGGCTCGGGCGAAACTCGGCCAACAGGGCGTCTAGCGCCCCGCCGTCATTGATGTCGACTTGGGCGAAACGGTAGCGGGGGTGGCCCTCGACGACCGCCAGGGAGTCGAGGTTGCCGGCGTAGGTGAGGGCATCGACATTGAGCACCGACCACGAGGTGGCGGCGATGACGTGGCGCACCACGGCAGAGCCGATAAAGCCGGCACCACCGGTGACCATCAAACGCGCTGGGGGGGTATCGTCGGGCAAGGGGACAGTCCTAAAAAAAGCCAAACGGGTTAATTGTGCCAGTCTAGAACGGCTGGCGGTGATTTCCACCGACCAGTTGAGCTATAGTCTAACGCCATTATAGCTGCAGGGCGCCTGGGCCATGGACAGCATTTCCTCCTCGCGGCGCACCCTCTTGGAGCAAGTTCCCATCTTCGGCGGTTTGAAACCCGCCACCCTGGAGTTGCTATTGCGCCACAGCCGCTCCGTGGTGCGCGAGTCCCAGGGGGTGTTTTTCCACCAAGGAGACCCCGCCACCAGTTTGTTTGTGGTAGAAGAAGGGGAAGTGGCCATCGTCAAGACTGAAGGCCACAACCGCTATCAACTGGCGCGCTTGGGGGTGGGGGCTTGTTTTGGCGAGATGGCGGCCATGGACATGGAGCCCCGCAGCGCCTCGGTGGTCGCCCTGGTGACCACCCGGGCCCTGGAAGTGCCCCTGGAGGCCCTCTACGAACTCTACCGCTTTGACCTCAAGCAATTCACCGTGATGCAAATGAACCTGGGGCGCGAGCTGAGCCGCCGACTGCGCCGCATCGACGACTATTTATTCCAACTGCACGTGGAGAGCCAGCATGGCGTCGGCCAAGGCGCTACCCGCGACGGATGAGGCCCTCCATCTCCAGCGGTTGCTGCGGGAAGTCTTCGACCTCAACGCCTTTCGCCCCCACCAAGCCGAAGTGTGTCGCCAGGTGGTCAAAGGCTTTGATGTACTGCTGGTCATGCCCACCGGAGCCGGCAAATCGTTGTGTTACCAACTGCCCGGCCTGGCCCGGGGGGGGGCTACGTTGGTCATCTCCCCCCTCATCGCCCTCATGGAGGACCAAGTGGCCAAGCTCCAGGCCTTGGGGTTGCAGGCCGAGCGCATCCACTCCGGCCGCGACCGCCCCACCTCCCGCCAGGTGTGTGTGCGCTATTTGCAGGGGGAGTTGGATTTTCTCTACGTGGCTCCCGAGCGCTTGGCCATTCCGGGATTTGTGGAGATGTTGGCCAAGCGGCGGTTGGCCTTGATCGCCGTGGACGAGGCCCACTGTATCTCCCACTGGGGCCACGATTTTCGCCCGGAATACCGGCTCCTGGGTCAGCGCTTGCCCATGCTGCGCCCGGCACCGGTCATCGCCCTCACCGCCACGGCCACCCAACGGGTCCAAGACGACATCTTGCTCCAGTTGGACGCGCCCGCCGCCCGGCGCCACATCTACGGCTTTCGCCGGGACAATTTGGCGGTGGAGGTGGTAGAGGTCAGCCGCCCCCAGCGGGGGTTGGTGGTGGAGCGGCTGTTGGCCGACCCCGCCCGGTTGCCGGCCATCGTCTACGCCCCCTCCCGGCGGGAGGCCGAAGAGCTGGGTCAGAGCCTGGCCCGCCGCCACCGGGCCAGCGCCTACCACGCCGGCCTAGAGCCCGCGGCCCGGGAGGCCATTCAGCTCCAGTTCCAAAGGGGGGAACTGGACGCGGTGGTGGCCACCATCGCCTTTGGCATGGGGGTGGACAAGGCCGATATTCGCACGGTGATCCACACCGCGTTGCCGGGGAGTGTGGAGGGTTACTACCAAGAGATCGGCCGAGCTGGCCGGGATGGGGCACCCGCCCGGGCGGTGTTGCTCTACTCCTACGCCGACCGCCGCACCCACGAGTACTTCCACCGCCAAAACTACCCCGACCTCCACCAGTTACAGGCCCTCCACAAAGCCCTCAACCAAGATCCCCAACCCATGGATTTGGTGCGGGATTATTTGGCCATGGAGGAGGGGGTTTTCGAGCGGGCATTGGAGAAGCTCTGCGTCCACGGTGCCGCCGTCCGCGACCTGGACGGCTATCTGGTGCGGGGGGAAGCAGACGATTGGCCCACGGCCTACCAACACCAGGCCAACCACAGCCAGGCCCAGCTCGACGAGATGTTCAGTTTTGCCGAGGGCGGCGGTTGTCGCATGGTGCAGTTGGTGCGCTATTTTCAAGACAAAGAAGACGACGGCCAACCCTGTGGGATGTGCGACCACTGCGCCCCCGAGGCCTGTGGTGCCAGGCGGCGGCGGGCCTTGAGTGATCGGGAACAACGGGTGGTGGCCTGCCTCATCCGGGTCCTCAAGCACCGCGACGGCCAGGCGGCGGGGCGCCTCCACTCCAGTGTGGAAGATGAGATCGAAGTGGACCGCCGCACCTTTGAGCGCCTGTTGAGCCACTTGGCCCAGACGGGGTGGCTGCGGGTTGTCGAGGCGGAATTCGAAAAACAGGGCCGCACCATCCCCTATCGCCGAGTCTATTTGACCCCCAAGGCCAAAGAAGAAGACATCAATCCCGCGGCGTTGGCGGTGGTGGAGGCGTTGGGTTAGGTTCGCCCGCCAAATCGTCCAAAATGGGGCAACTGGAGCGCTCGTTTCCCTGGCACTGGTCGGCCAACCGCTCCAGGGTCCCCACCATGGCCTCCAGTTCCTGAATCTTGGCCTTGAGGGCGGTGATGTGTTCCAGCGCCAGGGCCTTGACGTCGGCGCTAGCCCGTTCTTGGTCCTGCCACAGCGCCAACAGCTGGCCGATGGCGGTGGTGGAAAAGCCCAACTCCCGGGCGTGGCGGATAAAGCGCAGGGTGTGGATGTCGTCGCGATGGTAGCGGCGATAACCCGCGCTGGAGCGCTCGACGGGAGTCATGAGGCCGATTTGCTCGTAGTAGCGGATCATCTTGGCCGAGACCCCCGAGGCCTTGGCTGCCTGGCCGATGTTCATGGCTTCCGACCCCCTCAAGCCCTTTGCCCTCAAGCCCTTTGAAGGTCTCTCGCCGGGGCCTCGACGGCTGCCGTGGCCGAGGGCTTGGCGCGAAATCCCCGCAGCCGTAGGGCGTTGCTCAGCACACAGACGCTGGAGGCCGCCATGGCCCCGGCGGCGAAGACCGGCGACAAGGTGACGCCCCAGAGGGGGTACAAGACTCCGGCCGCCACGGGGATGAGGAGCACGTTGTAGCCAAAGGCCCAGAATAGATTCTGGCGGATGTTGGCCAAGGTGGCCTTGGACAGGGCAATGGCCTCCCCCACCTTGCCCAGGTGCTCCGTCATGAGCACCACCTCGGCGGCTTCCTTGGCGATGTCGGTGCCCCGGGCGACGCTAATGCCCACATCCGCCTGGGCCAGTGCCGGGGCGTCGTTGATGCCGTCCCCTACAAAGGCCACTCGGCGTCCTTCCCCCTGGAGGTCTTGTACCGCCGCCCCCTTGGCGGCGGGTAGTACTTCGGCCACCACCTGGTGGATCCCCAGGCTATCGGCCACGGCCTTGGCCGTGGGGGCCCGGTCGCCAGTGACCATCACCACCCGTAAGCCCAGGTCTTTGAGGGCTGTCACAGCCGCCGCCGCCGAGGCTTTGGGGGCGGCGGCCACGGCCAACGCCGCGGCCAGACGGCCATCGATGGCCCCAAAGAACACCGTTTTCCCCGCGATTTCCAGGTCTTGGGCGGTGGTGGCCAGGGGGGTT
>JBHJHK010000274.1:0-3273 GCA_050330975.1 Candidatus Competibacterales bacterium
CCCCCCCCGCGCCCCCCGCCGGCCGCCACCGCCCTGGGCCGGGGCGCCTCCGGGCGGCCCCCCCCCGCCCACCGCGCCCCACTCCGGGTAACGGGCCACCGCGTCGGGGGATAGGCGCAAACTCCAGTTGTGGTCCCCCACGGTTCCCGGGGCGTTATAGCGCTCGACCAGGCCAAATACATCGGCGAAAAACACCATCACCTGTCGGGCTGGACTCAACAGCAGCTCGGCGAAGAGGGCGTGCACCAAGGGGCCATCGTCGCGGGCCAGGACGGCCCCATAGCCCTCCGGGTCGGGAGCCCCCAGGGCCGCCGCCAAGTGGTTCGCCAAATCCCCCACTTTGCCGTCGCGCCGCCACTCAGCCACCACCGCCCAAATGGAGGGGGTGTCGTGATTGCCCAACATGATCCAATCCTCGGGTTGGGCATTGTCGCTGCGGTAGACATCCTGCGGATCGTCGCGCCGGGCCTTTTGGGTGACCCGAAACCGCCCCAGGCCGTGGCGCTCCATGACCCGGGCCAGGGGGTAGGGCCGGGTGCTCAGCACTTCGCAGATCACCCCATCGCGGCCCAAGCCCCGGGCGGCGGCCTCGGCCATGATGGCGTCCACTAACACGCTGTAGCGGGCCAGTTGGTCGTCCCCGAGGTCCCTCACCCAGCCGTCGGCGTGGCGCGGCACGGCGGGGTTGAGCTGCCCGGGGCGGGGAATGGCGTAGGCGGCGAGCTCGGGGTGGTCGGGCAAATCCGGGGAGCTAAACAGCCGCGCCCCACCCTGGACCGCCGCCTCAGGATTGGGATCGTCCCGGCGATAGACCCAGGGACACACCAGACCGTGGGGATGGTCGAGGCGCAGACCGTCGAATTCGTCCAGCAACTTGCCGACCCGCTGCTGCAAAAACCCCACCACCGGGCCCGGCCCTCCCAGGGCGTCGCTGTAGCCCGCGGGGTCCAACACCCCATAGCCACAGGCCTGGCCGGCGGGATTAGTGCGGGAGGGGGGCGCCCCCAAGTGATAATCCCCCAAGAACAACCGCCCCCAGCGCCACAGATCCCCCGGCGACAACCCCACTTGCAGATCACCGTAGAGGTGCAGGCCCCAGGCGTTGGCCCGTTGCCTGGTGCTGGCGTGCTGGTGGTGAATCAGGTATTGCACTAGGCCAAAGGCCTCCAAATCCGCAGCGGCGCGGCGCTGCCAGTCCTGGCGCCGCGCCCGACAGGCCGCCCCCAGCGCCGACGGGGGATCCCCCAACAACGGGTCGAGGCGAGCGGCACCCTCGGCGGGCCAGTGGCGGTGGTGGGTATCGCCGTAGGTGCGGGCCATCACCTGGTAGAGGGCCGCATCGGGAAGCCAACGGTGTTGCGCGGTCCAAAAGCGATCTAGCTCGGCCGCTAGGGCTTGGGCCCGGGGGTCACCATGGGCCCGGCCGGCGCAAAAGCGCCGATAGTAGGCCTCCAAGAGGCGCCGGTAACCGGCAAACACCGGGCGGTGGGCCACCCAGTCGCCGCCGGGATGGGGGTTGGCGGCCAACAGGCGGTCGAGGTCTCGAGGGTCCAACCAACCCAAGTCGCCATCGAGCAGAGCGTGGAGGTCGAGAGAAAGAGGATTGCGGGGAAACAGGGCGGCGTCGTAGGGAGAGGGATTGTCCCAAGTGGTCAAGCCCTGGGGCCCCAATTGGATGCCGTTGAAACCCATTCGCCGCAGCCAGCGCATCAAGGCCCTTCCCCCGGCGCCGTAGGGGGAACCGCGCCCCGGGTCTTGGCCGGGGGCGCTGGGGAAGCTCTGGTCGTGGATGGCAAACACCAGTTTGTCCACCCCCAATCGCGAGAGGGCTTCTTCGACGGCGGGGTGGGGGCGTGGAACGGTGGAGGCCATGGCGATCAGCGAGACGGGCTGTGGGGAGTTCAAGGGTGAGGCAATGGTCCCTAGTATACCCCATAGGGCATTCCCCCAGCCCCTTCGAGGGAGACGCCAAGTGGTTGAAAAGGTGATCTTTAGCTGGGCTCAGACCCGTTAACAGCACGCCGAGTGGCGTCATTGTGAAAAATGCGCATTGATTCGTTGTGATAATGAATCCATAGCAAATGGCGCCAAAATAATCCCAGGGCGTGTGCGCCTAACCTTATCCAGGCGGCCGTGAATTAGTCAATGGGATTATTCCTGTTTTGCTCGCAAGTGAGGATCAACGAGAGCATTGCATAACCCACCACGGATCTGATAGTCTTTTTTATGGGGTGATTATTTATAAAATGTTTTATTTATAAAATGTTTTATTTATAGAGTGTTTTATTTTCTGCCCCAGCGACCGGAACTTCTCAGGGGCGAACTCCCCTCCAAAAGAATAGTCTTTTAAGACAGCTTAAATTTTCTGTGCTTCCACAATGGCGTTAAGGAGACCCGCGACATGGCTAAGCGACCGACTGTAGTGGTTTTTGATGTTCTGGAGACATTGCTCAACCTCGATCCGTTGTCGGCGCGATTGGAGAAAGTGGGCCAGCCAGCGACCGTACTGGGACCGTGGTTCATGCGCTTCCAGCGCGACGCCATGGCACTGACCCTAGCCGGCGACCAGGCGCCCTTCGAGCCGGTGGCACGCCAAGCGATGCGCACCGAGACCCAGCACAAGCTGAGTGAGGCCGACATCGACTACGTACTCGAAGGTTTTGCCATGTTGCCTACCTTCGACGACGCGCTACCGGCCCTGCGAAGCCTCTCCCAGGCCGGGGTCACCGTCGCTTGCCTGACGGTTGGCAGCCCCGAAAACACACGCCGTTTTCTCGAAGGCGCCGGGCTCTCCGAATTCGTCAATCACGTCATTACTGCACAAGCGGCAGGGGTGTGGAAGCCTCACCCCGATATCTACCGTTTCACCGCGAAAAGTCTGCAGGTGCCCCTCGAGCGGATGGCGCTGGTCGCTGTGCACGCATGGGACTGTCACGGCGCCAAGCGCGCCGGAGCCATGGCTGGCTGGTGCTCCCGTCTCGAACTGGCCCGTGGAGATGTATTCCTTCCAGCGGATGTCAGCGGTGATACCCTCGTCGAGGTGGTAGACAAGCTGCTGAAGCTGCACCCTGCATCCTAAGGAGGACACAGTCAGCGAGGACATGGGGGCCACTGCTTACCGCTGTCGTACTAGCGGGCCCGGAGAAACAACTCCAGCCCCCCCAACCGGTCAATGATCGCAACCCCCACCCCCGCCACAAGGAGGTACACCACGGAAATGGCGGCCAATAGGGGGTTGGTGATGCTCGTAATGGCATTTTAGAATTGCACAGG
>JBHJHK010000275.1:0-2128 GCA_050330975.1 Candidatus Competibacterales bacterium
CCATACCCCCCGCCCGGGACCCCACCCCCGCCCCCCCCGCCCGCCCGCGGGCCGGGGGTTTTTTTTTGGTGTTGGTTTTCACATCTTATTTTAAAGCGCCACCCTGGGCGTCGACGATAAACTCAAACGCCGCCACCTCCATGCCGTTGGCGGCCATAAAGCGCTGATAGCGCTCCAGCAGGCTGTGACCAAAGGTCTCGTAGATCACAAACCGCGGTCCCTCGGGGGCCTTGACGGATGCATCGGGCACGGCACAGGCGTCGGCGGGGCACAATTGAAAGCCCTGGGAGGTGTCCACCCGCACGGCGTACAAAAACTCCCGACCGATGAACTCCACCCGGGTGATATAGGGTTGGGGGGCCTGGATGTAATCCTGGAGCAAGGTGATGCCGTCCACCGGTGGCTCAAAGCCCGGGCCGTCGACATAGGCCTGGAGCTCGGCGGCATTTTGGAACAAATACACCCCCAATCCCTTGCCAGCCCGGTTGTGCTTGGTGATAAACGCCCCCTCGAAGCCCTGGGCGGCCTTTAGGAGCGAAGCGCGGTCCGAGGCGGCGATGGTGCGGGGGGTGCGGATGCCCAAGGCCCCCAGGGCGCTGTACTGGGCCACTTTGTTGATTTCCAGGGCCAGGGCCCGGCTGTTGTTGAGCACCCGGCGGTCGTGACCCTCCAACCAGGCCAGCACCGCGGCGGTGAATTCCGGGGCGTAGCGGTGACCGCGGCTGTGGGCCGAGGCGCTCATGCGGTTGTAAAACACTCCCTCCGGGGGCGTTTGGGCCACATCGATGGACCCGGTGGAGAGATCCCAATCGGCGTGGGGCAGCCCCTGGGCCTCCAGGGCTCTAAACAACGGCGCCGTCCAAACCCCATTTTCGTGGATGACGTGAATCTTGCTCATGGTGACTTCCCCTCGGCGTAACCCAAGCCTTGTATCCGGCGTAGCCGATTAATGTAGGGGTTTGACGAGCAAAACAAAAAGAACCATTGGCCATGGCGTTATAGCCCCTCGTTCAATGGCCCGGGGAAACTTTTATTGCCTAAAAGGCCCCGTCGTAGGCCTTGCGGCCGATATCGCAGGCCAGCAGGGTAAAGGTGTCCCGCTGCCAGGCGCCGGCCAGTTCCGCTTCCAGGGCCTCGACGCTGGCAATCCACCGCCCCACACCCCCGAGGGCTTCGGCGACGGCGGGGAAGTCGCTGGGGGGGAAGTCCACACCGAGGTTGGCGAGCCCCGAACGGCGCTGCTTGAGTTCGATCAACGCCAACGACTCGTCCACCATGACCATGACCACCACGGGCAGGCGCCAGTCCCGCAGGGTGGCCAACTCCCCCAACACCATCTCCAAGCCCGCGTCCCCCATGATGGCCAACACCGGCTGGGTGGGGTTGGCCAGCTTGTAACCCATGGCCAAGGGCAAAGCGCAGCCCATGGTGCACAGGGCGGTGGATTGGAGCAGGGTCTGGGGGGCATAACAGGTCCACATCTGGCTCAACAGGATGCGGTGGGCGCCGCTGTCGGCGGTGACCACGGTCTCCCGGGGGGCGATGCGGCGGGCGGCGGCAAAGGCGGCGTGGGGCCCCCACTGGGGGCGATCGCCAAAGCGTTCGGCCAACCGCGCCCCCAGGGCGTCGGCCTCGCCCTCGGGCCAGGTGGGTTGGGCGGGCGTCACCCCCGCCGTCAATACCTCTAGACTCGCCCCCACGTGGCCCACAAAACTCACCGCGGCGCCGTGCATGCCGTGGCGGTTGGGGGTGTGGGTGAGTTCGATGACCTTGGCGGGATCGAAGGGGTCCCGCCAGCCGGCGCGCATTTCAATGGGATCGTAGCCCACCAGCAACACCAGGTCGGCCCGCTCCAACAAGGGCAAAACATGGTTGTCGGCCACGGGGGACAAACCGTGACCCCCCAGGGCCAGGGGATGATCCTCGGGGAGCAGCCCCTTGGCCTTATAGGTGGTGAGCAACGGCATCTGGAAGGCCTCGCACACCCGGCGGATGACCGCCGAGGCGGCGTGGTGGACGGCCCCCACCCCGGCGATCATCACCGGCCGCTGGGCGTTGGCCACCATGGCCTTGGCCCGCTCCAGGTGGGGGCCTGGGGCGGGGGCCATGGGAGCCTCGGGGGGCGTCA
>JBHJHK010000276.1:0-3768 GCA_050330975.1 Candidatus Competibacterales bacterium
ATGGCCCCCAGGACCACCCCAGCCAGCCCAGCGAGGGCCATGGTCGCCAACACCCCGGGGTCGGCGATGAGGAAAAACCCCGCCTGGAGGTCGCCACTCACCACAGCCAACCCTCCACCAACCCCCGGGGCAACGGCACCCGCAGGCCGCGGACAAACAATACCTGGAGGACCACGGGTACCCCCACGGCCACCGCCAAGGCCAACAGGGGCTGGACCCGCAGCCACAGCTGCAAAGCCAGCAACAGGGCAAAACCCGTGAGGACAAAGCCCCAGGCCTCGGCCACCAGGCAATAGACCCCCAACGCCCCCAAGACCAGGGCAAAACTGGCGGCGTGGTAGGGGGAGCGACACCAGGGGGGGAGGAGGATGGCGGGTTGCTGGGCCCGCAGACGCCAGCCCTGGAGCGCCAACAAACAACCCGTGACCCCCATGGCATAGGCGATCACCGTGGGGAAGAAGGCGGCGCCGTAGGCCTGGCCCGGCAACTGGGGAAAATCCCGGGCGGCGATGGCAATGGCCGCCCCCCCCGCCACCAGGGCGACGCCGAAGACCGCGTCGTTACAGCGCACGCCAAGCGCCCCGGGCACCCCAACGGCGGGAGGCCACCGGCCTCAGCGGCCGAGGCCCAAGTCGCCGATGAGTGCCCCCATGGTGGCGGCAAACTCATCGGCAAAGGCGGCGAACTCCTCCCCGGGCTGCCACACGGCCAAAATGCCCCGCTGGGCCACGAACTCCTGGAACTCCGCCGAACTGTGGGCCTTCTGGGCGATCTCCAGAACCTTGGCCACCACCTCGTCGGGGAGGCCCGCTGGTCCCACCAGGGAAAACCAGGTGGAGGCCGACCACTCCACCCCCACGGCCTCCTGGAGGGTGGGCACATCGGGGAAGGCCGGGACCCGCTCGGGGTTCATCACCGCCAAGATCCGCACCCGCCCGGCGTCGGCCAGGGCCTGGGCCTCCACGGGGGAGCCTGTGAACATGGACAACCCCCCGGCCACCAGGTCCTGGAGGGCCGGGGCGCCCCCCTGGCTGGGGATATAGCGGATGGTGTTGGGGTCGAGGCCGCTGTTTTTCATCCAGCCCGCCGCCGCCAGGTGCCACGCCCCCCCCTGGCCACCCCCCGAGGAGGTCATGGCCCCCGTTTCGCCAGCGGCGAGGGCCGCCTGGAGGGCGGCGAGGTCTTCATAGGGGGCATCGTCGGCCACGGTGACCCCGGCGGGGATGGCGGCGACCCGGGCGATGAGGGTAAAGGCGTCGGGGCCGATGTCGGCCAGCCCCAGGGGCCTGTAGGTGGTGAACTCCATGGTCCCCATCCCCAGGGTGTAGCCGTCGGGGCGGGCGCGCATCATGGCGGCGTGGCCCACCACCCCGCCACCGCCAGTGCGGTTGACCACGTTGATGGGCACCCCGGCCTCCCGTTCCATCAACGAGGCCAACATCCGGCTGACGGTGTCGGTGCCACCCCCAGCCGCCCACGGCACGATGAGGGTGATGGGCCGGTCGGGATACTCGGCGGCGGCCGGCAAAGCCAAGACTGCGCTGCAAACCAGGGCGAAAAGCCCCCGGCGAAGGACCGATGGCTGGACCATGGCCTGTGCTCCTCTGGTGATTGTGGCTCGATTGTGGTTGCCCCCACCAAACGGGGGGTTATGCTCTGGGTTTTTAACCGCTTGCGGGAGGTTTGAGATGGCCGCGTTTCCCATCGTCGACTGCCACCAACACTTTTGGGATCTGGGGCGCAACTACCACCCCTGGCTGTGCGACGAGCCGTTGATCCCCTTTCGCTACGGCGACTATTCCGCCATCCGCCGGGACTACCTTCCCCCCCACTACCGGGCCGACGCAGGTTCCCAACCAGTGGTCCAAACGGTCTATGTGGAGACCGAATGGGACCCCGCCGATCCCCTGGGGGAGGTGGCCTTCGCCGCCGAGCTGGCCCACCGCTTTGGCCTGCCCAACGCCGTGGTGGCCCAGGCCTGGCTCGACGCTGTGGATGTGGAGGCCGTCCTCGACGCCCACGCCCGCCACCCACTGGTGCGGGGGGTGCGCCACAAGCCCCGCACCACACCGGCCCAGGTCAAGCCCACCCCCCGCACCCCCGGGGCCATGGACGACCCCCGCTGGCGGGCGGGCTTTGCCCTGCTGGCCCCCCGCAACCTGTCCTTCGATTTGCAGGTGCCGGCCTGGCACCTGGCCCAGGCCGCCGAACTGGCCGCCGACTTCGGCGATACGACGATCGTCCTCAACCACACCGGCCTGCCAGCCGACCGCAGCCCCACGGGCCTGGGGCGCTGGCGACGGGGCATGGCGCTGCTGGCCCAGTGCCCCAACGTGGCGGTGAAGATCTCCGGCCTCGGCCTGCCGGGCCGGCCCTGGCGGGTCGACGACCAGCGCCCGGTGGTGGAGGCCACCCTGGAGCTGTTTGGGGTCGAGCGCTGTATGTTCGCCAGCAACTTCCCCGTGGACCGGCTGGTGGCGGACTTCGACACCATTTTTTCCGGCTTTAAAACCCTGGTGGCGGACCTGGACCCCGCCGCCCAACGGCGGCTGTTCCACGACAACGCCGTGGCCACCTATCGTCTAGACCCCGCCCCTACAGGGGATCCGGGGTCAATGCCCCGTCCACCAGCCGCATGAGCCCCAAGGGGTTGCCGTTTTGCAGCGCCGGGGGCAGCAAGGGGTCGGGGACGTCTTGGTAGCACACCGGGCGCAGAAAGCGCTCCATGGCCAAGGTCCCCACCGAGGTGGTGTGGGCCGCCGTGGTGGCGGGGTAGGGACCGCCGTGGACCATGGCGTGGCCCACGTCCACCCCGGTGGGGAAGCCGTTGAGCAACACTCGCCCCACCCGGGTCTCCAGGATGGACAACAGGGGGCCGATGTCGCCGTCGGCGGCGTCCCAGTGGACGGCGGCCACCAACTGGCCGGCCAGGCCCCGGGCCACGGCCGGGTAATCCTCTGGACCCGCCACCGCTACCACTAACCCCGCGGGGCCAAACACCTCCTCGGCCAACTCGGGGTGGGCGAGGAAATTGGCCACGGTGGTGCGGTAGAGGCCGGCCTGGGCCCGCTTGGGCGCCGCCTGGCCCTCGGCCACGGGGCTGACCCCCGCGGTGGCCTTGACCTTGGCCTGGCCCGCGCCATAGGCCTGGAGAATCCCCCCGTGGAGCATCACCCCGGCGGGGTGTTGCCTCAACCGGCTCGCCCCCGCCTCGAGCCAGGCCTCCAGGGCGGGGCCGGCGGGGGCAAAGATCAGCCCCGGGTTGGTGCAAAACTGGCCACAGCCCAGGGTCAACGACGCCACAAAGCCCTCGGCCAGGGCCTCGACCCGCTGTTCCAAGGCCCGGGGCATGAGGAACAAGGGATTGACGCTACCCATCTCGGCGTAGACCGGAATGGGTTGGGGCCTGGCAGCGGCGAGATCAAATATCGCCCGCCCGCCCCCCAAAGAGCCGGTGAAGCCCACGGCAGCAATGGCCGGATGCTGCACTAGAGCCCGGCCCATGGCGAGCCCGCGGCCCTGGAGGAGGGAAAAGGTCCCCGGGGGCATACCGCAGGCCGCCACCGCCAGCTGGATGTCCGCCCCCACCAAGGCCGCGGTGCCGGGGTGGGCCGGATGGGCCCGCACCACCACGGGACAGCCGGCGGCCAAAGCCGAGGCGGTGTCGCCCCCGGCGACGGAAAACGCCAGGGGAAAGTTGCTGGCGCCAAAGACCGCCACGGGTCCCAAGGGGATTTTGTATTGGCGCACGTCGGGGCGGGGCGGGGT
>JBHJHK010000277.1:0-3863 GCA_050330975.1 Candidatus Competibacterales bacterium
CCCTCCCGGCCCTAGCCCCCCCACCGCCCCGCCGCCGCCGACCGCTTGTGCGCCCACCACCCCGCCCTAGAAGCCAACATCCAACCCCTTGCCGCCCAACTCCCCCCGGGTCTCAAGACTCGCTGCCACGGCGATTACCACCTGGAGCAGTTGCTCATGGTGGACAACGACTTTGTCATCATCGACTTCGAGGGCGAACCCGCCCGGCCCTTGGCAGAGCGCCGCGCCAAGGCGTCGCCCCTCAAGGACGTGGCCTGTTTGCTGCGCTCGTTGGACTACGCCGCCAGGACGGCGCTAGCCAACGCCACCGCCGACCGCCCCCAGGACCGCCAGGGGCTGATCCGCCACTTGGCGGTGTGGCAAAGCCGGTCCACCCAGGCCTTTTGGGAGGGCTACAGCACCGCTTTGGCGTCGAGCCCCCTGGCGGCGACGGTACAAAACCCCAGGGCCAAGGCCCTCGTCGACCTTTACGGCCTGCAACGGGCCCTCTACGAATTGCGCTTTGAACTGGACAACCGCCCGGAATGGACTACCTTGCCCCTGGAGGCGTTGCTGGCCTGGCTGGATTGAGGGGTTTTAACTCGCCACTGCCTTGGGACCAGTGAGCCTCTCACCCGCCTCTAGGGGCTAGAACACCCGCCCCCCAGGGGGATATTATCGAGCTGACCATCGATGCTGGCCAGCAGGTGTTCAAAGCGCTGTCAGCGCCGACTTCACCGCCTGATGGGTTTGGCCCTTCGATTGGGTTTGACGTTTGCCGGGCGCGGTGCCAGCGGATCTCGACGAGACAGTGGAGATCGAATACCCATGCAGTTCAAAGACTATTACCAGATCATGGGCGTCGAGCGCGACGCCACCCAAGACGAGATCAAGCGCGCCTATCGCAAGTTGGCGCGCAAGTACCACCCCGATGTCAGCAAGGAAGCAGATGCCGAGGACCGTTTCAAAGAAGTGGGCGAAGCCTATGAAGTGCTAAAGGATCCAGAAAAACGCGCCGCCTACGATCGGCTTGGGACCAACTGGCAGACCAACCAGGACTTCAAGCCCCCGCCGGACTGGAACCAGGGCTTTGAATTCCACGGTGGTGGTTTTACGGCGGGGGATGCCGACCAGTTCAGCGATTTCTTTGAAAGTCTCTTCGGTCGCGGGGCTTCAGGCGGTGGCTTTAGCCGGCAGACGCGGCACGGGTTTCACGCCCGCGGCGAAGACACCCACGCCAAGATCTCCATCGATCTGGCGGACGCCTACCAAGGCGCGACCCGTACCCTGACCCTGCAACACTCCCAATGGGGTCCCGACGGTCGGCCGCAGCTCAAAGATCGCACCCTCAACGTTCACATTCCCAAGGGCATCCACCGAGGCCAGCAAATTCGGCTCGCCAAGCAGGGCAGCCCGGCCATGGGCCAAGGTGAGGCGGGTGATCTCTATCTGGAGGTCGACTTCCGCCCCCATCCCCTCTACAAAGTCGAGGGCAAAGACGTCTACCTTGACCTCCCCATGGCCCCCTGGGAAGCGGCCCTGGGGGCCAGCATCCAGGTGCCAACACCCACCGGCGCTGTGGTCATGAACATTCCCGCCCATTCGGCCGCTGGGCGCAAGCTCCGTCTCAAAGGGCGCGGTATCCCGGCGAAGGTGCCGGGGGACTTGTATGTGACACTGCAAATCGCCTTGCCCAAGGCGGATACCGAGGCGGCCCAAAGGGCCTACGCGGCCTTTGCCAAGGCCACTAACTTCAACCCGCGGGCGCATTTGGAGGTTTGAATCATGGTGGGCGAGCCGTCGAAACCACTGACGGGGGAAATTGCCGGTGAGGAGCTGGAATTGAGCTTGGGCGACCTCTGCCGAGCCTGCCAGTTGCCCGCTGAACGGGTTTTCGAACTGGTGGCAGAGGGCGTCATCGAGCCCGTGGGCCGCGATCCCAAACAGTGGCGATTCCAGTGGATTAGCATCCACCGGGTGCGCTGCGCCCAGCGACTGGAGCGGGATCTCGGCGTCAATGTCGCCGGTGCGGCCTTGGCTCTGGAGCTGTTGGACGAACTCGAGCGGCTGCGGGCGCGCTTGCGCCGCTTGGAAGGCTAGGATTTCCGAGGGGGTAGCGTCCACCGCCCAAGGGGCGCCGGAGCGGAACCTCACCCCCCAACGATGCCGCCACTGATTTTAGAGTGGGATAGGGATAATCCCTAGGATTCGGTGGTGGATGTTGTTGTGGGCTTTGCCAAGTAATTACTTCTTCTCAATTTTTTGATCCCCAAATGCTAGCCCCCGGCCCCCGTGAGCACAGCAGTTGATTTAAATCAATGCACCACCGGCATTGCGCCTCCTAATCTAATTGACGTCATTCAAAAAACTCAACGCCAATAACATGGAGGAAATCGTTCTCATGTCGCTCTTCCACACTTTGCCCATGGGCAACAAAGTAGAACGGGGTGCGCGGCGATCACAATGGAGCTCGGTATTTATCCTTATCCTTGTACTTCTCGTGGTCTCAACAGCCTCGGGTCGGCAGGGAACGCCGCCGCTGAGCCAGACCAAGACGCTGCTTCCCGATATTCAATTACCAGTGATTCTGCTACCAGCAGTTGATATTCAAAAGCTGTTGACCGAGGATCTCGCCAAAGATAATACTCCTGGACCCATCCGCTTTGCCCGCCCCGATACCGTTCATTTGACGCCACAACAGCACGGCGTTTGGGAGATGGCAGACGATGGTAGCCAGATTTGGCGGCTCAAACTCAGTGCCCCCGGAGCGACCGACCTCAATATCGGTTTTGGTCGCTATCGGCTGCCCAAAGGGGCCACACTCCATTTGATAAGTACGGCCGCTGGCACAGATGGTTACTACGAAGGCCCCTATGACGCCACCGATAATCAACCCCATGGTGAACTTTGGACACCGGTGATTCCCGGTGACGAAGCGGTTATCGAGGTGAGTGTCCCGGCGGACTTCGATGGTGAGCACCTCGATTTGGTGGTTTCTCAAGTCGGCGCGGGATATCTAGATATTTTTAACGCTCACCCCACGGTCAGTGTGGGCAAGCAGGGCTCATGTAATATCGACACCATATGCCCCGAAGGTGATCCTTGGAGCGACGAGATTCGCAGTGTAGCAGCCATTGGCTTTGAGGGTAGCCAATTTTGCACCGCCACGCTGGTGATGAACGGTAATCGAGATTTTCGACCTTATCTACTCACCGCCCATCACTGCGCCATCAATGCCGAGAATGCCGCTTCGGTCGTGACCTACTGGAACTACGAGTCACCCACTTGCGGTCAGTTCGCCGGCGGATCGCTGGCGGAAAACCAAACGGGCGCCATCTGGCGAGCGGGGCGGGCAGATGTGGATATGACCCTCATAGAGCTCAGTGCTCGCCCCGATGATTCGTTTGAAGTGCATTATGCCGGCTGGGATAGTACAGGCCAAACGCCGTCGGGAAGTGTGGGAATTCATCATCCCAGCAGGAGCGAGAAGGCCATTAGTTTTAACGACGATCCCTTGATCTCTACTTCAAGTTGTATCTTGTTCAACGGCACGCCCGATACCCACTGGGAGATGGACTGGGAACTGGGCACCACTGAGCCGGGTTCGTCGGGATCGGCGATTTGGGACTTCGACGGCCGAATCGTGGGTTTCCTCAGCGGTGGCAGTGCTTCATGCACCAACCCTTCGGGTACGGACTGTTATGGCAAAGTCTCAGCGGCTTGGGATGGTCCCAACCCAAGTAGCCGACTGCGAGACTGGCTCGATCCCAGCAACAATACCCCCATCATCGATGGTGCCGATCCCCTCTCAGTCGATGGCCCCTTTCCCCGCAATTTTCCCCCCAGCCCCGTCTGCAACGCCAACGCCACGGTGTTGAGCAACG
>JBHJHK010000278.1:0-3269 GCA_050330975.1 Candidatus Competibacterales bacterium
CACTACCGGGACGCGACGCCAAGACCGGCAAATTTTTCCGCGGCCGCCAGCACAGACCCCACCCGCGGGGCCCGGCGCAAGCCCAACCCCCCGGGGCCGTGGGCGACCCCGAGCGGCTCCACAAGTACCTGGCCCGCTTCGGGGTGGGCTCCAGGCGCCAGGTGGAGGATTGGATTCGCGCCGGGCGTCTCACCGTCGACGGCACCCCCGCCACCCTGGGGCAGCAGGTGACGGGCCGCGAGGCCATCGCCTTGGACGGCCAACGCCTGCGCCTCACCCCGGTGCGGCGCCGGGTGTTGGCCTACTACAAGCCCGTGGGGGAAGTCACCAGCCGGGACGACCCCGAGGGGCGACCCACGGTGTTCGCCGCCCTACCCCGCTTGGCCACCGGGCGCTGGATCAGCGTCGGGCGCTTGGATCTCAACACCCAGGGGTTGTTGTTGGTGACCACCGACGGCGAGCTGGCCCACCGCTTGATGCACCCTGCCTCGGCCATCGAGCGGGAGTACGCCGTGCGCATCCTGGGCCCCGTGGATGAGAACACCCTGGCCCGCCTCCGCGGGGGAGTGGAACTGGAAGACGGCCCGGCCCACTTCGACGAGATCATCGACGTCGGCGGCACCGGGGCCAACCACTGGTACCACGTGATCCTCAAGGAGGGCCGTCAGCGGGAGGTGCGGCGGCTGTGGGAGTCCCAGGGCTTTACCGTGAGCCGCTTGGTGCGGGTGGGCTTTGGCCCCATCGCCCTGCGGCGGGGTCTCAAGGTGGGGCGCTATGAAGAGCTGGACGCCGACCAGTGCCAGACTCTGTTGGCCGCCGTGGGCCTGGAGGCCGAGGTAGCAAAACCCCCTACATCGCCCCCCCAGCGCCGCTCCCCCCATCCACGGGGCAAGCCACCCCGGCGCTAGGCGCCAGTCCCCCGCCCTTTGGCACCGTCGTCCCCGGGCCCCTCTCCGGGGGCACCAAAGGCCTGGGCCCGCAGGGTCTGCCCCGTCATCCCCCGGCTTGCGGGTCCCATGAGGTAGAGGTAGGCGGCCATAACGGCCTCCGGTTCGGGCCAGGTAGTGGGGGCGACGCCGGGGAACAACCGCATCCGGGTGGCGGTGCGCACCGCCCCCGGATCGATAGCGTTGACCCGGATGGGGGTATTGGCCTGCCATTCGTGGGCCAACAGCCGCACCAAGCTGTCGATGGCCCCCTTGGCTACGGCGTAGGCCCCCCAGTAGGCCCGCCCCTCGGCCCCCACGGCGTCGGTGGTGAACACCACCGAGGCGTCGGCGGAGCGCTTGAGGGGTTCCAGTAGGGCCTGGGTCAACAAAAACGGTCCGTTGAGGTTCACCTGGAGGGACTGGTACCACTGCTCCACCACAAAGTTGGCCAACGGCGTCAGCCCCTTGATGTCGGCGGCGTTGTGGAGCAGGCCGTCCAAACGGCCAAAGTGGGCCAACAGCTGGTTGGACAGCTCCCGGTAGTCGGCGGGGCTGGCCCCCAATAGATCCAAGGGGTACAGGGCGGGGGTGGGCCCCCCCCGGGCTTCGATGGCGTCGTAGAGGGCCTCCAGGGGTTTGGTGCGCCGGTCCAACAACACCACCGTGGCGCCGGCCCGGGCAAAGCAGTGGGCCGCGGCGGTGCCGATACCGCTGCAGGCGCCGGTGATCAATACCACCCGGTCTTCCAGGGCGCGAGATTCGGGGTTGGGGGATATTTGAACCATGGGCAGTCTCCGACCAATATCGATTAGGCATTACCCGCAGGGCGCGATTCGGGCGCGGCAAAGGGCTTCCCCACCCCAACCCTTCCCCGGGGGGAAGGGCTCGAAGGATACTCCTCTCCCCGGGAGGGGAGACCGGGCGGGGGGGCACCTCGGCCGGCTTCCCCTGTGGGACACAGGGGCGGGGAATGGCCGATGTCATCACACGGCGGGGCGGCGAGGGCGGCGCCGGTGGTTCCGGCCCTCGCGCCACGCGGTGTGCCACGCCAGCCACAGCTGGCGCAATGGCGTCAAGGCGATGCCCCGCTCCAACAGCCGATAGCCGTCGGCCGCCACCTCGTCCAGCCACGCCTCGGTGAGGCGACCGTTGATGAGCAACGGCCGCAGGCCGTAGCGGTCCTCGGCGGGGAGTTGCTCCAGGGCTCGCCTGTGGTAGGCGCGGATGCGCTCCCCCTGGTGGTGGAACAGCGCCCGGGTGCGGTCGTCGCCCCTGGGGCGGCGCAACTCATGGGGCTGGAGGTCAAATTGGTTCATGTCCTCCTCGGGGATGTAATAGCGCCCCCGAAGGGCGTGGCGGTAGACATCCCCCAGGCGCTCGGCCAACAGCTCCATGGCCCCCATCTCGTGGGCGAAGGCCGCCGCTGGGGGGCTTTGATACCCCAGGGCTTTGGCCGTCAACAGGGCGCCGTTGCTCCCCAGGCGGTGGAGATAGCCGGTCAACGCCCCGAGGGTGGGGTAGACGTCGTAGTCCAGGTCCATGGCTACCCCGTCGCAGAGGCCGACAAATAACGCTTCTGAGCTGGCCACCCAGGGGCCGCTCTGGCCCAAGACCTGGGTGACGGGATGCTGGGGGCTGCCGGCCACCAGACGCTGGAGCTCGTGGCGCCACCAGTCCAGCTTGGCCCGGGCCACTCCGGGATCCTGGATCCAGGGAATCTCTTGCAGTTCCGCCACCAAGGCCTTGAGGGCGGTGAGGGCTCGACGCTGTGGGGGATCCAGGGTCAACAGGGTGTAGTGGGCTCTGGAGCCCGGGGGGGCGCCCTTGTCGCGGCAGTAGCGTATGGAATCCACGAACAGTCAACCGGCCATCAAGTGGGGCAGTAGTTCTCGGGGATGGGCGATGAGGCCATGGGCCCCCCACAGGTCCGGGGCATCCTCGGGGTCGATATAGCCGTATTCCGCGGCTACGGTGACCATCCCCGCCCAGCGCCCGGCGCGGATATCCCGCTCGGCGTCCCCCAGGTACCAACAGCGCCAGGGGGATAGCCCCAGACGCTTACAGGCGTACACCAAGGGCTCCGGATGGGGTTTGGCGTGGCGGGTGGTATCGCCGCTCACCACACAGGCCGCCCGGACCGCCAACCCCAGGGCCGCCAGGAGGGGCTCGGTGAACCGCGCCGGCTTATTGGTCACCACCCCCCAGGGGAAGCCGCGAGCCTCCAGGGCGGTCAGGAGGTCTTCGACGCCGGGGAACGGCCGGGTGGCCACCGCCAAGGCTTCGCCATAGCAGGCCAAAAACCGAGCCTGGAGCTGGGGCAGAGCCGGATCGTCGGCCGCC
>JBHJHK010000279.1:0-8839 GCA_050330975.1 Candidatus Competibacterales bacterium
GGCGGAATCCCCCCCGTGCCCCCGGTACCCCCCAAACCCCCCGAGCCCCCCCTCTTAACCCCGGTTGGGGGGGAGAACACCGGTTGGGTGATTAGTGGGCGCGTTTTCCCCCCCCCCGGGCCCCCCCCCGCCCCCCCCCCCGGGCGGCCGCCCCCGGGGCGGCCCCCCCCCGGGCGGCCGGCGCCTCGGGGGCCGCCGGCGGGGGACAAGCGCCGCCAGAAGGACCACAACGGGGTATGCTCCCCCAAGAGGCGGAAGACTCGGGGGACTCGGGGGATTCGGGGGACTCGGGGGACTCGGGGGATTCCGCCGGCGCCAGGGGGGTCGACGCCTCCCCGGGGAATGCCTCCCAAGACGACGTCACCGGATCCCCCAACGCCGAAGTGCCCGTCGCCGGGGCGACCCCCGAAGACCCCGCCGACCGGGAGGCCAGGTTAGCGGTGGAGCAGTGGCTGCGCCGCCTTCCCGACGACCCCGGGGAGTTGCTGCGGCGCAAGTTTCTCTATCAGTACCAGCGCCGCAGCCAAAGGCGAACCCCCCCCGCCGAGACGTGGTGATTCACAGTTCGATTCACAGTTTGTCCACCGAAGTCACACTCACCACCCCAAACCCCGACTCACCCTGCATCTCAACCCCAAAGGTAGAGACTCGGGACTGAATCTCCACGGAAATCGCCCCGCAGGCGCCCCCCTCGGACCCCGGGTACCCCACGCCCTGGGGCTCGCCTTTTACCAGGGGTTTTCGTTATGCTTTTTTCTTTATATTGAACAATTTACTAAATCCCAAGATCAGCTACCCCACGGCGTATCACCCCGAACTTCACCCCGTCAACTGCGCCACGCCCCCAGGGGCGACGCCACGGCGCCTGGAGCGAGTGACTTGACCCCGCAACCATCCATCCGCGACCTACCCACCCTTGAGGCCCTGGAGGCATCGACCTTTGTCGAGCGCCATATCGGGCCTCGAAAGCCCGCCAGACGGGCCATGCTCGACGCCCTAGGGCTCTCCTCCCTCGACGAGCTGATCCAACGGGCGGTACCGGCCTCCCTGCAAAGCCCCACTCCCCTCGCATTAAATGATGCCGTGGACGAAGCCCAGGTCCTCACCCGCCTAGAAGAGCGGGCCGCCGCCAACCGCGTCGCCCGCTCGTTTATCGGCATGGGCTACAGCGACTGCCACATGCCCCAGGTAATCCAGCGCAACGCGTTGGAAAACCCCGGCTGGTACACCGCCTACACCCCCTACCAACCGGAAATCGCCCAGGGCCGGTTGGAGGCGTTGCTCAACTTTCAAACCCTCATCACCGACCTCACCGCCATGGACATCGCCAACGCCTCTTTGTTGGACGAAGCCACGGCGGCCGCCGAGGCAGTGGTATTGTGCCAGCGGGTGGGGAAAGCCCCGCGGCGGCGGCTGTTCGTCTCCCGCCACTGCCACCCCCAGACCCTGGCGGTGGTGCGCACCCGGGCCATCCCCTTGGGTCTGACGGTGGAGGTGGGGAACGAAGCCCAGCTGTTGGCCGCTGCCACGGACGCCGAGGGGGACTACCTGGCAGCCCTGCTCCAGTACCCCGCCTCCACCGGTGAGATACCGGATTTGGCACCCCTGGTGGCGGCCCTCAAGGACCGGGAGGTCATGACCGTGGTGGCCGCCGATCTGTTGAGCCTCACCCTCCTCAAACCCCCGGGGGAATTCGGCGCCGACGTGGTGGTGGGCAGCAGCCAGCGCTTTGGCCTACCCATGGGCTTTGGCGGTCCCCACGCGGCGTTTTTTGCCACCCGCAACGCCCACCGTCGGGCCCTCCCCGGGCGCTTGGTGGGGGTTTCGGTGGACCGCCACGGGGCACCGGCCTATCGACTGGCCCTCCAGACCCGGGAGCAGCACATCCGCCGGGAGAAGGCCACGAGCAACATTTGTACCGCCCAGGTGCTACCGGCGGTGTTGGCGGGTTTCTACGCCGTGTACCACGGCGGCGAGGGTTTGACCCGCATCGCCCAGCGCATCCACCGCCTGACGACCCTCTTGGCCGCAGGTCTGGAGGCCATGGGTTATGCCGTGCCCAACCGCACCTACTTCGACACCCTCACGGTGACCACGGGCCCCCACAGCCAAGGCATCCTGGCCAAAGGCCACAGCCAAGGCCTCAACCTGCGCTCGGTGGACGACGCCACCTTGGGGATCAGCCTGGACGAGACCACCACCCGCGCCGACCTGGCCGCCCTATGGGCCCTGTTCCAAACCGACCGACGGCCCTTGCCCCAAATCGCCGAGTTGGATCGGGCCGCTGCAGACCGCCTGCCGACTGCCTATCGCCGCCAGAGCCCGTTCCTCGAGCATCCGGTGTTCCACCGCTACCGCTCGGAAACGGAGATGATGCGCTATTTGCGGCGTCTGGCCGACAAGGACCTGGCCTTGGATCGGGCCATGATCCCCCTGGGGTCCTGCACCATGAAACTCAACGCCGCCGTGGAGATGATCCCCATCAGCTGGCCGGGGTTTGCCAAGCTGCACCCCTTTGCCCCCACCGAGCAAACCCAGGGCTACCAGATCCTCGTGGCGGAGCTCAAGGAGTGGCTCGGGGCCATCACCGGCCTGCCCGCCGTATCGTTACAGCCCAACTCCGGCGCCCAGGGGGAGTACGCTGGCCTTTTGACCATCCGGGCCTACCACGACAGCCGCGGCGAGCAAAGGCGCAGGGTGTGTCTCATTCCCAGCTCCGCCCACGGCACCAACCCGGCCTCGGCCATTTTGGCGGGTTTTCAGGTGGTCATCGTCCGCTGCGATGCCCAGGGCAACGTCGACGTGGCAGACCTCACCGCCAAGGCGGAACAACACCGCGAGACCTTGGCGGCCCTGATGGTCACTTATCCCTCCACCCACGGGGTCTTCGAAGAGGCCATCGCGGACATCTGCGCCACCATCCACCGCGCGGGGGGCCAAGTCTATCTGGATGGAGCCAACCTCAACGCCCTGGTGGGACTTTGCCAACCGGCCCACTTGGGGGTGGACGTGTGCCACCTCAACCTCCACAAGACCTTCTGCATCCCCCACGGCGGCGGCGGTCCCGGGGTGGGCCCCATCGCCTGCGCCCCCCACCTGGCGGCCTTCTTGCCGGGGGAAGGCACGGGGCCGGTGGCGGCAGCCCCGGTGGGGTCGGCATCCATCTTGCCCATTTCCTGGAGCTACATGGCCCTCATGGGGGGCAAGGGGCTCAGCGAGGCGACTCAAGTGGCCATTTTAAATGCCAACTACGTCGCCCACCATTTGAGCCCCCACTACCCCATCCTCTACAAAGGCCCCAACAGCCTCGTGGCCCACGAGTGCATCATCGACCTGCGGGGCTTTAAAACGTCGGCGGGGATCAGCGTCGACGACGTGGCCAAGCGACTCATGGACTATGGCTTCCACGCCCCCACCATGTCGTGGCCGGTGGCGGGGACCCTGATGATCGAGCCGACGGAAAGCGAAGACCAACCGGAACTGGATCGCTTCATCGAGGCCATGGTGGCCATCCGCCAAGAGATTCGGGCCATTGAGGAAGGGCGCTTACCCCGGGACGACAACCCCTTGGTCAACGCCCCCCACACCGCCGCCGCCCTGGCCGACGGCCAATGGTCCCATCCCTACTCCCGCCGCCAGGCGGCCTACCCGACGGCCTTCCAGGAGTTCGACAAATACTGGCCACCCGTGGGGCGGGTGGACAACGTCTACGGGGACCGCAACCTCACCTGTAGCTGTCCCCCCCTGGCGAGCTATGAAGCCCGCCCCGAGGTGGGCTGAGGACAGGGCCTCGGGGAGGCTTGTACAGAGGGGCGTCTAGACGCCCCGTCCCCCGGTCCCGTCCCCTTGGGGTCGGGGACGCATGGGGGTGGGGTCATCGGTGGGGACTTCGGCGCTGGCGCTGACAAAGGGCACATCCAGATGGTGGGTGCTCGCCGCCCCCGTCACCTCTAAACCTCCCGGTCCCTGGACGGTGGGGTCTGGGACCTCCGAGGCGCGGTCGCGGATGGCTTCGGGGGATGGGTTGGCCCCAGGGGCCCCCAAAGCTCCGTGGAGTTGCTCCTCAAAGCGGCGCACGTCGGCGGCGGATATGGCTTCGACGGTGCTGTGGGCGTAGTTGATCCCCCCCGGCCCCGGCAGAGTGGGAGGAGCATTGGACTCGCGCTCCCCCAGGGTGGGAAGGTCGTTGGGAAGGGAATTGATCTCTAAGGGATCGCTGGCCATGGAAGCCTCCGGCAGACGGTGGACGGCGAATTTGACGGCGTTGCATGCAAGCAGCACGGGGTCTCGATGAGTTTTCATACTGGTGGGGACCACCCCAGCCGTCAAGATAACCGGTTCACCCTTTCCGCTGGATATCATGAGTCATTACTCGGGCTATTAATCGACGATGGGATTTATTACACAAAAATGACAGCCCATTAACATCGCCATTTTTGTATCACACATCTCTTGATAAACGCCGATTGAGTCTCCTGACAGAATGAATTATGTTAATAATAATACACTGAGGACAGTGGTCAGGGAGGTCCTATCCTCGCATCCCCGCCGTCCCCAAGGTTCGCCCCTTCGCTGGGGCAGGCCACTGCGAGAGGCGGCCATCCATTCAGCGGCTCCGCGCCCATCCGCTTAGCCTTTTCCAGGGAGTGACAACGCCATGACTCAACTCAGCAGCCACGGGGGCGTATCCGACCCCCAGATGCCGCAGCCCGGCGGCTTATCCCAAGTCGCTGAAGCGCCGCCCAACAACGCGCTCCAGCAAAGATTCGAACTCATCGAGCAGCAGATGCAGCAACAAGCTGAGATGATGCAGCTCCAACAGCAGTTCCAAATGGATATGGCGCTTATGAAAGCCCATTTCCAGGCCCACAGCCAGTTTGTCGATACCATGAATTCGATGGTCGCCATGATGAATCCCCTCCTGGCCGACATGGGTTACGCCCCCACCACCAGCTACAACTACAGCTACAGCCACAGCTCCCAACCGTCCTTCCAGGATAACTACAGTCAACAAACCCAATCCCAAAGGCCCAAATCCGTCGGCACCGGCAGCCAGGACAGCTGGGGTTCCAGTTGGGGCCTCGGCTCCTTGGTGGGGCTGGCCATGGACGGGCTCGACTGGGCCATGGACAGCCTCGCCCAGGGCGTCAAGGACATCGGCAGCACGGTGGCCGATGGCCTCAAGGGGGTCGGTAACGCCATCGCCGACGGCATCGACAAAGCCGCCGACTTGGTGGGCGACGGCATCGAAACGGTCGGCGACGCCGTCGGTGATGTTGTCGAGACGGTCGGTGACGCCGTCAATGACGTTATCGAGAACCTCGATGACACCATTGACAGTGCCATCGACGCCGCCGCCGACGTCGCCAATGCCTTGGGCGAGGCGGTGAACAACGTCGCCGAGGGCGTTGGCGAGGTGGGCAGCGCCATTGGCGAAGCGGCTGGCGGTGTGATCGACACGGTGGCCGACGGGCTCGGCGAAGTGGGCGATACCGTCGACAGCGCCTTGGACAGCGTCGGCGACGCCGTCAACGGCAGCTTGAGCCAGATGGGCGACGCCATCGCCGAGGGCATCGACCAAGCCCTTGACTCCGTGGCCAGTGGCGTCGAAATGACCGAGGAGGTCGTCCAAGAGGTCGTCCAAGAGGTCGTCCAGGATGTGGTCGAAGACGTCGTTGAAACGGTCGCTGACACGGTGGGCGATGCCATCGACACCGTCACCGACGTCGCCGACGCTGTGGGCGGTGCAGTGAACAACGTCGCCGAGGGCCTTGGCGACGTCGGCGGTGCCATTGGCGAGGCCGCTGGCGAGGTCATCGGCACTGTGGGTGAGGGGATCGGCGAGGTGGGTGACGCCTTCAGCAGTACCCTTGACAGCGTCGGCGACGCCATCAACGGCAGCTTGAGTGAGGTGGGCAACGCCATCGCCGGCATCTTCGGCGGCTAATCCTTTCCCCAATCCTCGATCCCCAGGGGGCGTCAATCCCCAGGTGTCCCCTGGGGCTCCTCTCTCCCCAGGCGCTCCATGACGCGCGCCGCCGCCGCCAACCCAAAGGCGGCGGTGACGCACATAGACGCCCCCAATCCCCCCCCGCAGTCGAGCCCCAAGGCACTCTCTCCCCCGGGACGTCTGGGACCTGTGCTGCCGTCTCCCTGGGGATAGCGGGGCTGTTCGGTGGAAAAGACCGCTGGAATGCCAAAGCTGCGCTTGGGGTTGGTGGGAAAGCCGTGCTCCCTACGCAAGCGGCGGCGCACCGTGGCCAGCAGGGCATCGTGGGCAGTGCGACTCAAATCCTTGATCTGGATGGCCGTGGGGTCGATGCGCCCCCCGGCTGCCCCGACGCTGACCACAAAATAGCGCCGTTGCCGGCAGTGGTGGAGCAAGGCGCACTTGGCGGCCACGTGGTCAATGGCATCCAAAATGGCGTCGAAGGGCTCGTCGAGGAGCGCCAGCGTGGTGGCAGTGACAAAGGCCTCCACGGGGGCCACGGAGAGATCGGGGTTGATGCGCCGCAGCCGCTCGGCCATGGCCACCACCTTGGGGCGACCGTAGTTGCCATCCAGGGCGTGGAGTTGGCGGTTGGTGTTGCTGAGACAAATGTCGTCGAGGTCGATGAGGGTCAAGCTCCCCACCCCCGAGCGGGCCAAGGCCTCGGCGGCCCAAGAGCCCACCCCGCCGAGGCCAATGACGCACACCTTGGCGCGGGCAAACCGCCCGTAGGCCGCCTGGCCGTAGAGGCGAGCGATGCCGTTGAAACGGGCGGCAGTGGGGAGATCGGCGGGCAAAAGGCTCAATTCTGCTGGGTAAGAAAATCCGCTATCCTTGGACTCGTGTCCTACAGACCGCCTTTTTGTGCCCCCGTTCGCCGAGTTCTGCCCACGGCTGCTCATCTCGCCCACCCCATGGACCCCGACATCCCCTTTCCCCATCCTCCCCACAACAGGTGACCAATGAATTGGCCTTCAACTCCCCTGACCGATCGCTTGGGCCTGCGCTACCCCATCGTCCAGGCCCCCATGGCGGAGGGCATTGCCACGCCGGAACTGGTGGCGGCGGTGTCAGAAGCCGGAGGTCTGGGTTGCCTCGGCGCGGGCGATATGGAGCCCGAGGCCATCCGCAGCGCTATCAACACCATTCGCCGCCTGACCCGGCGCCCCTTTGCCGTCAACTTGTTCATCCCCGAGGCGGCCCCCCCCGAAGCCATCGACCAACCCTTCCCCACCGCCCGGCTAGACCCCGTGCGCCGGACCCTGGACTTGCCCCCCTCCCCCGCCGTCGACACCACCCGGCCCGACTACATCGAGCAGCTAGCGGTGTTGCTCGAAGAACAAGTGGCGGTGTTTAGCTTTAGCTATGGGGTGCCCCAGGCCGACGAACTGGAGGCCGTCAAGGAGCTGGGCATCGTCACCATGGGTACCGCCACCCATCTCCTAGAAGCCATTTTGCTCGAAGAGACCGGCATCGACCTCATCGTCGCCCAGGGTTTGGAGGCGGGGGGCCCCCGGGGAACGTTCTTGGGCCAGGCCTCCCAGGGTATGGTGGGGACTATCGCCCTAGTGCCGCTGTTGGTCCACTACCTCAAGACCCCGGTCATCGCCTCCGGCGGACTCATGGATGGCGCAGGCATCAATGCGGCCTTGGCCCTGGGAGCGGCGGGCGCGTGCCTTGGCACGGCGTTTATCGCCACCCCCGAGAGCGGCGCCCACCCCAGCCACAAGGCTTTGTTGGCCGAGGGACAAGGCACGGAGATCAACACCGTCATCACCCGGACGTTTTCCGGCCGCGCCGCCCGGGTCATCAACAACCGCTTTGTCGCCGCCTTGGCGGACGACGAGCTGAGCCTCGCCCCCTATCCCCTCCAAGATGCCCTCACCCGGGACATTCGCCGGGCGGCGGCGGACCGGGGCGATACCGAGTACATGGCCCTGTGGGCGGGTCAGGGTTGTGCCCTGTGTCACGCCGAACCCACCCGAGCCCTCATGGCTCGCTGGATCGCCGAAGTGGATTCCCGCTGGAGCAAGACCCCGGGGTACTAGGCAGGGCGGGGCCGAGGGCCCCTGGGCTCCCCCGCCCATCCCAGGGCAGCTCGCCCCCCCCAGCTCAAAACCCCGGGAAGGGCCCCCGGGAAAGCTTTGGCGATGGGATGTGGCACACCGCGTGGAAGGCGACACCGGCTCCCCCCGCCGGGCGGGTGTCAAAGCGCCAGGGGGCGACGTCAAACCGTTGGTCCAAGTGGGCCTCCAGAATCCGCCACTGGGAAGCGGTGGGCACTTCACAGACCTGCCCCGAGCGCTGGGACAACCAGCGGATGTAGGCCTGGGCCTCCTCTAGGGTGACGTAGTTCACCGGCATGGCGGCTAGGAGGGCGTCGTGGGGGCGGGAGGCAAAGGGCCGGGGGCGACCGGTGTCCCGGCGAAAGGCGTCGTAGTCGCCGTAGGTGATGGGGCGTCGAGACACCGCCAACCGCCCCGTCGCCCCCCACACCTCCGGCGATAGGGTCACGGTCACCATTTCCGGGCCAAAGCGACCATTGCCCAAGGGGTAGCGCTGGGGGGTGGCGTCCAAGGGCGTTGCTTTGACGGCTACGGCCCGTTCCTCCCCCGGCAGGGGGGTCGGCAACGGCGGTCGGGGAAACTTTGCCAGCCATTGCAAAGGCGCCAACTCGGCCCCTTCCCGGGCCAACCGGCGCACGGCGGCCAACAGGGCAGACGCCTCGGGGGGTGCCGGTGGCGAGGGGTCTTGGCCGACGATCTCGGGAACCCCTGGAGCAATCCCCCCGGGGGACACTGGGGGCACCGGGGACACCGACGCCGGGGGGGGGGCCGTGGGGGGGGCGGC
>JBHJHK010000280.1:0-39717 GCA_050330975.1 Candidatus Competibacterales bacterium
ACGCCCCCCAAGGCCGCCAGGCGGGCGGCTGTCGTCGCGGGTTCTGCCCCTTGGTGGGGAAAAATGGGCGATGACATCAGACCGGGCCCCAGGACAAAGGCCAAAAAGACGCGCGCCACACCTCAATTGGAGGTGTGGCGCGCGGTGGACGGCAATGGAGTGGATGGTGGGATGGTATTAGGCGGGACGGGGCGGAGTCGCAGGTGCCCCGCCGACGTCCTCCTTGGGTTGCACAGGGGTGGGCTTGACCCCTTTGGCCTCCAGCTCTTCCAGCCACAGGTCGTGGTGCTGCTTGGCCCAGGCCACGTCCACCCGACCCGAGGTCATCCCCTCCAAGGCCCCCTCGGTGCCCAGGGTGGCGATGTAGATGTGCCCCAGGGCGACGGCGATCAACACCAAGGCGCTGGCGGTGTGGATCAGGTGGGACACCTGCATGACGTCACGGGTTTGGCCGTACTGGGGGAAGTTGAGGATAAACCCGGTTATGATCATGGCCAAACCAAACACCACCAACAGCCAAAACCACACTTTTTCCCCACCGTTCATCCGACCCGCCGGGGGATGGGCGTGGCCCACCATACCGCCGCCCTTGGCAAACCAGACCAAGTCGTGGCGGCTGGGGATGTTGTGGCGCATCCACAACACGATTTCCACCACCAGACCCACGGCGAAGAAGGGCCCCAGGTAGTTGTGGACGTTTTTGGCCGCCAGGGCGTAGGCGGCAAAGGCGTCTTTACCGAGGATGGGGATCATCAACTCCCGGCCAAACAACAGGCTCAAACCCGTCACCGCCAGGATCAAAAACAAGATGGCCGTGTACCAGTGGAGCACCCGCTCGAACAAAGGCCAGCGCTCTACGGTGAGGCCACTGCGCCCCCCTTCGAGGGTGATGGTGCCCCGGATGAGGTAAAACACCCCGATGGCCGCCAGCATGGCGATGATGATGGCGCTGCCGAAAAACACCACCGGTCCCTGGCGCAGGGCGCGCCAGTTTTCACCGCCATTTTGAATCAACACGCTGGTCTCTTGGCCGGTGACGGCCGTGTAACCACTATTGCCCTGGCGCACGGCCCGCCAGAATTCCGAGCGCTGATTGACGTCGCCAGCGGCACTTTGGGCCGTGGCCTCATCCACCAACAACCACCCTGTCAGGGGCAACAACGCGGAGACGGCGAGCATCAGCAGCAGGAAACCCGCGCCCCACATGGTCTTGCGGCGCCAGTTTTGTTGGCGAGTCGTCATGGGTTTCTCCTCCCGTTAGAACTGGGCATTAGCGGTCGGTCTGGACCATCATGAAGCGCTGGCGCAGTTGCTCGTCCAGATTCTCGGATGTGGACTTTTCCAGCAGGGGATCCTCAGGGCCTTTGTAGACACCGGGTTCGTGGAGGGCGACACCCGGCTCTTCGCCACAGCCCCAAAGACCTAGTAACAGCAAAGCCGCCACGGCGGCCTTGGAAAATGACGCGTTCACAGTGCTCTCTCCCGGGCGGGGCCACAACCGCCGTGGCCCCGCCATCTTTTGTCGGGCGCCGTAGGCCTTTTTGGATTCAGACCGGGGCGCCGTAGGCCTTTTGGGGTTTAGACCGGGGCGCCGTAGGCCTTTTCCCAGCCCCAGGTTTGGGGACGGGTGCCGCGGCGGACGATGCGCCGGCGGTAGATGTCGGCCACGATGTCGCCGTCGCCGGCCAGCAGGGCCTTGGTGGAGCACATCTCGGCACACAGGGGCAACTTGCCCTGGGCCAGGCGGTTGGCGCCATACTTCTCGTATTCCGCCAACGAGTTGTCTTCCTCGGGACCCCCGGCGCAGAAGGTGCACTTGTCCATCTTTCCCCGCACCCCAAAGGCCTGCTGTTGGGGATACTGGGGAGCGCCAAAGGGGCAGGCGTAAAAGCAATACCCGCAACCGATGCACTGGTCTTTGTCGTGGAGCACCACCCCTTGATCAGTGGTGTAAAAGCAGTCCACGGGGCACACCGCCGAACAAGGGGCGTCGGTGCAGTGCATACAGGCCACCGAGATGGACTTCTCCCCCGGCTCGCCGTCGTTGAGGACGACGACACGCCGGCGGTTGACCCCCCAGGGCACTTCGTTTTCGTTTTTACAAGCAGTGACACAGGCGTTGCACTCGATGCAGCGCTCGGCGTCGCACAAAAATTTCATCCGGGCCATGGTGTGTTCCTCCAGAGGTCCCTTAAGCAGCGCTGATCTGACACAGGGAGCACTTGGTCTCCTGCATCTGGGTCACGGAATCGTAGCCGTAGGTGAAGACGGTATTACAAGCTTCCCCCAGCACGTAGGGGTCACAACCCTGGGGATACTTGTGCCGCCGGTCCTGGCCTTGGAAGTGGCCGCCGAAGTGGAAGGGGGTGAACACCACACCCCGGTCCACCCGCCGGGTGACCATGGCCTTGACCTTGATCTTCGAGCCCTCGGGACCCATCACCCACACCATCTGACCGTCGAGGAGGCCCCGGTCGTTGGCGTCGGCGGGGTGGATCTCGACGAACATATCCTGCTGGAGCTCGGCCAGCCAGGGGTTGGAGCGGGTCTCGTCGCCGCCACCCTCGTACTCCACCAGGCGACCGCTGGTGTGGATGAGGGGGAACTCCTTGCTGTAGTCCGTGGCCTGGATACCGGCGTAGCGGGTGGGCAGGCGGTAGAAGGACTTGCGGTCTTCGTAGGTGGGATACTTTTCCACCAACTCGTAGCGGGAGGTGTAGAGGGGCTCCCGGTGGATGGGCACGGGGTCGGGGAAGGTCCACACCACCGCTCGGGCCTTGGCATTGCCAAAGGGGGCGCAGCCGCGCTGCAGCGCCACCCGCTGGATGCCGCCGGAGAGGTCGGTCTTCCAGTTTTTGCCCTCGGCGGCGGCCTTTTCCTCGGCGGTGAGGTCGTCCCACCAGCCGAGTTGTTGCAGCATCGCGGCGGTGAACTCGGGGTAGCCGTCTTCGATCTCGGACCCCTTGGAGAACGAGCCCTCGGAGAGCAAATTCACCCCGTCGCGCTCCACCCCAAAGCGGGCCCGGAAGGTGAGTCCCCCCTCCATGACGTGCTTGGAGGTGTCGTAGAGGTTGGGGGTGCCGGGGTGCTTGAGGTCCGCCGTCCCCCAGCAGGGCCAGGGCAGGCCGTAGAAGTCCCCGTCGGCGGGGCCGCCCTCGGCCTTGAGGGAGGTGGTGTTGAAGGTGTGCCAGTTCTGCTGGTGCTGCTTGATGCGTTCGGGACTCTGGCCGGTGTAACCCACGGTCCAGATGCCGCGGTTGAACTCCCGGGTGATGTCCTCGATCAAGGGCTCGTCGCCGTTGAGCTGGATGTTCTTGACCAGCTCGGCGCCAAAGCCCAGCTTCTTGGCTAGCAGGTAGGCGATGGTGTGGTCGGGCTTGGCCTCCCACAGGGGATCGATGACCTTGGAGCGCCACTGGAGGGAGCGGTTGGAGGCGGTCACCGAGCCGTAGGTCTCAAACTGGGTGGTGGCCGGCAACAAATAGACGTTGTCGGTGCGGTCGTGCATCACCGCCGACACCGTGGGATAGGGGTCGATGACCACGAGAAGGTCTGCCTTCTCCATGGCCTTTTTCATCTCCGCACCCCGGGTCTGGGAGTTGGGGGCATGGCCCCACAGCACCATGGCCCGGACGTTGTCCTTCTGGGCGATATTGGCCTTGTCCTCCAAGATCCCGTCGATCCAGCGGGACACGGGAATGCCCTTGGTGTGCATGGGGCTGCTGTCGCCCTCGTAGGCCGCTTGGTCGAAGCGGCCCTGGACCCACTCGTAGTCCAGACCCCAAACCGTAGACCAGTGCTTCCAGGCTCCTTCGGACAGGCCGTAGTAGCCCGGCAGGGTGTGGGACAGCACCCCCAAATCCGTGGCGCCTTGGACGTTGTCGTGGCCGCGGAAGATGTTGGTGCCACCCCCCGCCACCCCCATGTTCCCCAAAGCCAGCTGGAACACGCAGTAAGAACGGGTGTTGTTGTTGCCGATGGTGTGCTGGGTACCGCCCATACACCAGATAAAGGTACCGGGGCGATGGTCGGCCATGAGCTTGGCGGCCTGGTACACCGACTCTTTGTCGGCGCCGGTGACCCGCTCCACCTCTTCGGGGTTCCACTTGGCCACCTCGGCGCGGATCTCGTCCATGCCGTAGACCCGCTGGTCGATAAAGGCCTTGTCTTCCCAACCGTTTTCAAACACGTGCCACAGCATGCCCCAGACGAAGGGCACGTCGCTGCCGGGGCGAATGCGCACGTAGTGGTCGGCATGGGCGGCGGTGCGGGTAAAGCGGGGGTCGACGACGATGAGCTTGGCGCCCTTTTCCTTGGCCCGGAAGACATGCTGCAACGACACCGGATGGGCCTCGGCGGGGTTGCCACCGATGATGAACATGGCCTTGGCGTTGTGCATGTCGTTGTAGGAATTGGTCATCGCCCCGTAACCCCAGGTATTGGCGACGCCGGCGACGGTGGTGGAGTGGCAGATGCGAGCCTGGTGGTCGACGTTGTTGGTGCCCCAAAGCGCTGCGAATTTTCTAAACAGGTAGGCCTGCTCGTTGTTGTGCTTGGCAGACCCCAGCCAGTACACCGAGTCGGGGCCGGACTCCTCGCGGATGGCCAGCATCTGGTCGCCGATTTCATCGACGGCCTGCTCCCAGGAAATCCGGGTCCACTGGCCGTCCACCATCTTCATGGGGTACTTGAGGCGGCGCTCGCCGTGGCCGTGCTCCCGGAGCGAGGCGCCCTTGGCGCAGTGAGCCCCCAGGTTGAAGGGGTGGTCGAAGGCCGGTTCCTGGCCGGTCCACACCCCGTTTTGCACCTCGGCATAGACCCCGCAACCCACGGAGCAGTGGGTGCACACCGAGCGCACCACGGTGGTTTCCCCCTGGCGGGCGGAGAGGTCAGTGGCGGCCTCGGCGCGCTTGGTGAGGCTGGGCTGGAGGGCGGCGGTGAGGGCAGCACCCCCCATGGCCAACCCCGAGTTGCGCAAAAAAGCCCGGCGGTCGACGGTCAGGCCGCGGCCAAAGCCCTGGAGGGCAGCTGCAGCGGCGTTGGACTGGCGTTTTCTCAGTTTCATAGAAGCAATTCTCCCGATGGCCATTGGGATGGGATGGGGGTTCGCGGAGGGGAGACCGAACCCGGCCTACAGGTCTGCCGTCTTGTAGTAGTCGGCGACGTGGCGCGTCAGCTGGTAACCGGCTGAGCTTTGGGTCGCGGCGCTGGTCTGGGGTTGGGGGGCGGGGGTGCTGCCTTGGGCGACATTGACAGCGGCGACGACGGCGCCCAGGGCGAGGGTGTTGCGCAAGAAGCCGCGGCGATCGACCTTTGGCGATGGAGTGCAGGACATGGCGGAGGGTCCTCTAGGTGACTTTTCTGGGGAAAACCGTGCGGGCACGGCGACTGACAAAGCCAACAACGCCCTAGACCGGCATGGCCAAGTAGCGCTGCTCCAGGGCGAAGAAGGCTTCGCCCAAACGGCCGACGGCGCGGTAGAACCGCGCCGTCTCGGCCCGTTGCAAATCCTTGAAAAACCGGTCTAGCCAGGGCGCCAAGTGGCGGTCGAAAAACCGCGCTTGGTGGAGGCTCAAGTCGCAATCGTTCCCCAAAAGCGCCATGACCTCGCAGAGGAAGGCGGCGTGGTCCTCGGGTTCGGCGACTTGGTCTTGCCGGGCGATGCCCAAGGCCGCCAAGTCCTGGCGCAGCAGCGCCAGGGGTTTCTCCATGAGAAAGCCCGTTTGATACCACGAACCGTAGGGGACCAATTCGCCGCGGCCAAGGCCGATGAACAACTTGTGGTATTCCCGGTCGACGGCGGCCACGTCCAGCTGTTGGGCGGCCTCTTTGAGGGCCGCCCACGCCCCGGGCAACCCCGGCAACTGGGGGTCCTCGGCCTCGATGGCGCCGAGGCGCGCCTTCATGGCGGCGTCGGGGGGAGTCCGCAACAAAGCCGCCAACAGGGCGTAGGTCGCCTGGCGCAGGGAATCATCGGAAGCTTCACCGGGAGCCGGATCGGTCATGGTAGCGGTATAGTTGGGTGCTGTCGGAGATTGAGCGACGGAACTTTATCGGATACGACGAGGATAATCCTTCTTCTGCCCAATAGTTACACGCCTGTGCACTTTCTTGCAACGGCTGCTTTTTCCCCATCATCCATTGGCATAGGTGGTCATCTATAGTTTTCCGAATTGTCATTCCCCAATCACTGGGGGCCTCAGCGGGTGATGAGGGGGTTCAAATCGGCCTTGAACATATCCTTGACCCGGCAGTCGCCGCACATCTGCAGCCGCCGTTTGGCCTCGGGGTCCTGGAACATCCGATGGCCCTCGAGCTTGGCGGTCATGCGCTCGATCACCGAGCGGGTGGCAAAGGGGACACCGCAGCTGATGCAGTGGAAAGGGGGCTCTTCGTTGAGGGTGCGGCGGCGATCCCGGGGCGCCTTGTCCCACCACAGGCGCTGGCGGCGGGTGATGGCATTTTCCGGACAGGCGGTTTCGCACAACCCGCACTGGACGCAGTTGGCCTCGAGAAAATCCAAGCGGGGCAGGTCGCCGCCGTCGAACAGGGCCTTGGCGGGACATACCGAAACGCAGGCCATACACAGGGTACAGGCGTCGCGGTCGACGATGACTTCGCCAAAGGGGGCGTGGAGGGGCAACGGGGTTTCCCCGCTGGTCATGTCCGCCTGGGCCGCCAGCCAGTCCAAGGCGGTGAGGAGGCTGCGCCGCTTGTCATCGCTGCCGGCGTGGGCCGAGGCCAACCAGTATTCCGGGGTGACGGCGGCCTCGTGGGCGGCATGGGAGAACCCCGCGGGGTCGGTCCAGGCCACCACCCCCTCGGGAAGCCCCAACCCCGCGAGGGCTGCGGCGACCACCTCCCGCTGGTTCTCCAGGGCGGTGAAAACCTGTGGGGGGAGGTCGGGGGGCGCCAACAGCAGTACTCGCCGGGCACCGTAGGCCAGGGCGTTGAGCCACAGCTCGGGGCCGGCGGCGCCGATTTCTTCCAGCTCCAAAGGCAATACGTGACCCGGCAACTCGACTTCGGCCAAGGCCTCCCGCCCGGCGCCGTCGCAGAACAACACCCGGGGATCCAATCCCCCCGCCTCCCGGTAGTGGCGCAGCAGCAACCGCAACCGGTCTAGGGTATCCGCCGGGCGCGGATAGCGGTAAGTGATAGCGCCCGTGGGGCAGGCGCTGGCACAGCTGCCCCCTCCCTGGCAATAGTAGGGGTCGATGGCGATGCGCTCCACCAACGCGGTGAGGGCGCCGGTGGGACAGGTGTCCAAACAGCGACGACACCCCGCCAAGCCACTGCGGCCAAAGGCGCAGATATCGGGGTCGTAGCTGAAGTATTTCGGCTTGTCGAACTCCCCCACCATCTCCGGCAGCTCGGCCAAAGCGGCGGCTAGGGCTGCCTCGTCTCGGGGGGCGTAGTAGCCGAAGGGGGGGACGGCAAAGTTCAACAACGGCGTTGCCCCCAAATCCAGGACCAGATCGATAGCCCCCTCCTCCCCCCAGGGGGCCAAGGGCACGGACTCGCCACCCCCCTCTAGGGTCAGGGCAAAGGCCCCCAAGTGACCCTTGAGGGCGGGGGTCAAGCCCCGGGCCTGGAAGATTCCCCCCGGGGGGTGTAGGGAAGCGCGAAGGTCCTCGGCGGGGTCGGGGTCGGTGACCAGCAGCGCCCATTGCAAAGTGTCGGGCATGTTGGCCGTGACCCCCTGAACCCGGGCTCGGGGACTGATGACCAGCAGCCTTCCCTCGGAGTGGTAGGTCACAAGACTCGTGGGCTCGACGGCCCACTGGGCCACCGCCGCCAAGGCCGCGTCCCGGGCTTGGCGGTCGGTGGCGGCTTGGGATGTATCGTTCATGGGAATAGGTGGCCTCGTGGGATCGCGTGGCTGACCTGGGCGGGGACTTCAAGTAACAGCGCCAGGGTCGCCGGGGGCGTCGGTGCTCGGGTGGGCGACCCGAAGGTCGGCAGGGGAATCGGCAGGGGCATCAGCGGGGTCCTCGCCGGGGGTCGGCGGCCCTTCGCCCTCGGCCGCCACGACCTCGGGTCGCTCTTGGTCCCGGTCTCGGTCTCGGTCGGCCTCGGCGGCGACCTCACCCTCGGGGATGGAGGCGTTGGGGGTGACCTCGGCGTCGGCAGTGTCTTCTAGCTGGCTGGCCCTGTGGCGCATATCCCAAGTCACCACATCGCCCAAGGGGGCAAATTGGGTGAAGTCCTCGGCGTAGTCGTCGAGGCCATCGGTGACGTTGAACTGGGGCAGGTGAAACAGCCGACGCAGAGCGGCGCGGCGCAGGGCGGCAGAGACCTTGGGGGCCAGGTAGGCCCGGTAGTCGGCTCCCTCCCCCAAGGTGGCGGGGTCGGGGAGGTCTCGGTCGGTGATCTTCTCCCAGGGCACGGCGGGGGCGGAGTCTGGGGGGGCGGAAACGGCGGTCTCCCCCGGATTGGCCTCGGGCTGGAGGAGATCGGGGGTCTCGACTTCCCCGAGGGGTTGACTGCGACGGGCCTCGGCCTTGCGCGCCGACCAACGCCGCAAGAACCCCTCGGGGGCGCCTTCGGCGTCGGGGTCGGGATCGGAGGGACGGCTCATGGGTTTTAACTCCTGGGCCCTTGGCCCTTCCAGTTCTGCCGGCGGCGCTTGGTGCGCTTTTCGGGGACGTAGTGGGTGAGGACAAAGCGCTCGACGGCGGGGATGATCTCCACGGGAAGGGGCACGGGAAAGGCCTCCTCCTCGGCTTCGGCGTAGGCGTTGGCCTCGTCGAAACTGGCGCTGACTTTGAACGGCAAGGGTCGCTGGCAGTCGTCTTTGCGGGTGATGACATAGAGCGCGGGGCGCTCGCTCAACAAGTTGAAATAATAGCTCTCGGCCTCGTCGACGTGGAGTTTTAACACCAAGCCACCACAGCGATGGAGCGTGACGCCGTCGGCGCCGCTGTGGATGGGGGTCGGTGTTCGGGGGGTGGGTTCGGTTTCCACCACCGCGCCGTGGACCTCCCAGATATCGGTCAACCACGGCTGGCGAGCCGGGCGCTGGCGGAGCAAAACGGCGAGGCCAAACTGGGTCCTCACGGCGCCGGGGTCAAACTCGGTCACCGCCGATCTCCTCTTGGGGGTTTGAGTTGTGGCGTTTCGGGTTGGCGGATGGGCCGTCGCCACCAAACCCCGGGGGAGTGGGGTTCAGGGGGGTGGGAATGGTGGAGGGCTTGGCGTTTGGAGGTTCAGCCGACATAATTTCGCCATAATCCCGCTACGGCCAACCACTCTAACGCCCAAAGATAGACTCACCACCATGACCAATGCAACCCGTCTGCTGCGCGTGGTGCGCCTCGACGACTCGGACACCCAGGTCTATGAACGGGCCGCCGCACCCGGGGAGTGGGCAGTGCCCGGGACGTTTCACTTCTGGGACCTCCCCGTCGACGCCCTCCAGGGCAAGACCCGCCAGGCTTTTGCCCACGGTTTTCTGGGGCTGTCGAGCTTTGGGCGCGCCACCTTGGTGGCGGTGGCCCCCATCACCCCCGCCGAGCTAGAGGCCGCCGCCGAGTGCCTCGCCGCCCATCTAGTGGAGGCTTTTGGCGCCCCGAACCTAGCGGCGGCGTTGCCCGCCGCCCGCGAAGAGATCGCCTTTGCCGCAGAGCTGTGCCAACACCCCCCCAATACCCTGGTGGCGGTGGCCCGCCAGCTGGACGGCGACGATATCGACGAGCAATTCAAAGTGGTGACTCCCCCCTCGGGGGCCAACCACGACGCCATCGCCCTGTTCGGTGTGGTCGACGATGACCAAGCCCCTTGACCCCTGGCCCGAGTGCGGCTATCGGGCCGTCGCGGCGACCCCAGAGGGTCTCAAGCCAACGGCAGAGCTCATGGGCCACCTGTGGCGGCGTCCCGAACTGCTGCCCCCCCCTGACGCCGACCCCCGAGAACAAGCCCTCCACCATCGGTTGCTGGCTGACCCCCTAGCCCCCGTGGACGCCACAACCCTGGAGGAACTCCCCGATCCCGACGCCCGGGAGAACTACCGCCACGCCCTGGTCTTTCGAACCCTGTTGGGGGAGGCCACCACCTTGGAGGCGGCCTACCGGACCCTGGCCGCCGGGCGCGCCCCCCAACCCGTGCCGCCGGTGCTGATGGACTGGCTAGTGCAGCTCATCGTCCGCCACCTCCTGGCGGGCCTCGACGGCGACGCCTTTGCCCATCGGGCCGGTGAACTGTTGTTTCGCCGCCAGCGCCTGAGCCGAGAGCAGGGGCCAGTAGTGGCCGACGCCGAGTGGCTGGACCGCCGGCGCCGGGCCGATGGGGGTCTGACGGTGCTGGAGCAGCTCATCCGCCAAGCCGGGGGGGTGCCCACCTCGGAAGACGTCCAAGTCCTCAACGGCGACACGGCCGACGACTATTGGCGCACTGGCGTCGGCGGCGGCTTGGCGTTGGATCTCAACCTCGACACCCCCGGCCTCCAGGCCCTAGGGGCGGTCCTCAAGGCGTTGGTGGAACACATCTATGGCACCTCGGTGGCCATCGCCCCCGTGGGGCGCATCGACGATCCCCACTGGCGCTGGCACATCGGCCTCGACGCCCACGGCAACGAACTTCTCAACGCCCTCTACCGGGGAGAAGTGTTGAGCGACGAACAACGCAACCAGTGGGTGGCGCTGTTTCGCCTCACCTTTGGCGACGAAAAGGCCCTGCGCCCCGACGTGGTGGGCTATCCCATTTACTTGGGCTTGGCGGCGTCTGCCGGGGGGGAAGTGCGTCTCAAACCCCACAATTTGCTCCTCAACTTACCCCTGATCTCCCAGTGATGCCCCCCCATCCACGGCCCCTATCCCCCTGAGGTACCCCATGCTGCGCTCCCTGGTACTGGTCTGGTCGAGTATTGGCTTCGGCGCCAACGCCCTGGCTGACGGGTTGACGGTCCCCACTCCTTTGGTGGGGACGGAGGCCTCTGCCGCCCCCACCGAGGGCACCCCCCGTTGGTCGCGGGCCATCTTCGAAGACGACGTCGAGACCTTGTCGGGCCTTTTGGCCACCGTCGGCGACGTCGACTTTGCCACTCCCCGGGGCAAGACCGCCCTCATGGCCGCGGCCAAGGCCGACGACCTGGCCCTGGTGGAGGCGTTGTTGACGGCCGGTGCCGACATCAACCTCTTCAACCACAACGGTGGTACGGCCTTGATGTACGCCGCGGGTTTTGGGGCCTTGGCCCTGGTGGAACGACTGTTGGCGGCGGGCGCCGACCCCAACCACCGGGCCTCCAACGGCTGGACCGCGCTGATGATGGCCGCGGCCAAGGATCGCCCCCGGGTGGTGACCGCCCTGTTGCGCAGCGGCGGCGACCCCAACATCGCCGATGTCTACGGCTGGACCCCTTTGATGCGCGCCGCCTACGAGGGCCAGGCCTCGGCGGTGGCCGCCCTCCTCGCAGATGCCCGCATCGACCTCAAAGCCGTCAACGACAAGGAGCAAACCGCCTTGCACCTGGCGTGTATCCACGGCGATGTGGCCATCGTCCAGGCCCTGGTGGCCAAGGGCGCCTCGGCAGAGGAGGTGGATGCCCTGGGCTACACCCCCAGGGGGATCGCCAAAGCCCAGGGCTTCGATGCGGTGGTGGCGGTCCTCGAAGGTTCTTGAGAGGGCAAAAAGACAAAAAAAGGCCTGAAGGTCGTTCAGGCCCAGTAGCTAGGAAGTCGGGGAAGCACCTCGATGAGATGTCGAGAGCTTCACCGCACTCTCATCGTAGCAAGGGGACAGGCCGCCCTTGAAGGTCTCCATTGCCCCCAAAATCCCAGCGCCACTCCCAATCATTCGGGAAAAAATCCCGAATCGCCCTTGGGACTTGGCCGAACCCCGGCGTAGTTGGTTAGTATTTGGGGGTTAGTATGCAAACCCTGTGTCATTGCCCAACCAGCCACCACTCTTCCCACCAAAGACCCCGATGACTGCCCCCCTCACGGTGTTGGTGGTCGACGATCACCCCGTCGTCCGCTCCGGCTGCCGCCTGTTGCTGCAGCAGTTACCCCTGGTCACGGTGCACGAAGCCGTCGACGGCGAGAGCGCTTACCGCAGCTTCACCCAGCACCGCCCCGATATGGTGGTGTTGGACATCTCTTTGCCGGACATCGGTGGCCTGGAGGTGCTGCGGCGCATCAAGAGCCGAGACGCCTGTGCCAAGGTGCTGATCTTCACCATGCGCGACGATCCAGTCCTGGGCGCCCGGCTGCTCCAGGAGGGGGCCATGGGCTACGTCACCAAGAGCTGCGCCCCCGGCCTGTTGGTGGAAGCCGTCAAACGGGTGGCCGAGGGCAAGCCCTTCATCAGCCACGACATCGCCGAGGCCATCGCCCTCCTCAACCTCAACCCCCGCCCCGACCCCCTAGCTGCCCTGTCCCCCCGGGACCTGGAGCTCTTGCGTCTCATCGGTGGGGGGGTGGGCCTCAAAGACATCGCCGAGCGCCTCCACCTGAGCTACAAAACCGTCGCCAACAACGTCTCCCTCCTCAAGCACAAACTCAAGGTGAGCAGCACCTCGGATCTGGTGCGCATCGCCATCAACCACGGCCTGTGCAGTTTTTGACGTCTCCCGCCGTGGTTCGCGTGTCGTCCCTCAAGGTGCGCTTGGTGCTCATCAGCGCAGGGGTGCTCCTGGTGAGCTTGAACCTGGCGTTTTTGTTCTTGCTCCACAATGCCAAGGTGGCGGTGCGGGCGGAAATGGCCTCCACCTTGGAACTGGTGGACCAGCTGATCTTAGGGGTATTGCCCCGGCGCAGTTACTACTTCGAAGGGGAGCGCCACAGCCTAGGGCACCTGGTGGAGCGGCTGCGGGAGGTGCGGCATCTCACGGTTTCGGTGGCCCCGGAGGAGCCAGAGGGCGCCGCCGGCGCCCGGGCGTTGCCCGCTCCCCATGAGGTGGAGGCCCCGGCCTGGTTTACGGCCTTGATCGGCCCAGATTTAGAGCAGCTGCCGACGGTGGTGCTGCGGGGCGCCCTAAACCGGGGGGAGACCGTGGTCATCAGCGCCAACCCCGCCGACGAGATTGAGGAGATCTGGGAGGATGTCAAGGTGTTTTTGGCCTTGGCTGGCGCGCTCCTGGTGGGCCTTACGGCCCTTTTGTACCTGGCCGTCCAGCAGGGCCTCAAGCCCCTAGGGGTGTTATTGACAGGCTTTCAACGCCTGGAGCGGGGGGATTTTTCCGCCCGAGTTCCCCCGGCGATGGTCCAAGAGCTCGAGGCCCTCCACGGGGGATTCAACCACCTGAGCGAAGTCCTCGCCGACACCACCCGCAGCAACCGGCTGCTGGCCCGGCGTCTGCTCTCCCTCCAAGACGACGAGCGCCGGGCCTTGGCCTCGGAACTCCACGACGAGGCCGGACCGTGTTTCTTTGGCCTCAAGGCCGATGCGGCGTTGATCCGCGACCATTTATCCCAGGGCGACGTCGAGGCGATTGCCCCGCGCCTGGACTCCATCGACGCCTTGGTAGAGCGTCTCCAGGCCCAGAGTCGGCGGATTTTGCTCGCCCTGCGCCCGGCGTCCATCGACGGCGACCATTTGGCGGAGGCCATTCACCAGTTGGTGGCGGGTTGGCGGGCCCGCCTCCCCCACGTGGACTGGCAATTGACATTGCCCGCCGAGCCCTTGGAGTTAGACCCCGAGGTGGCCAGCACCGTGTACCGCATCGTCCAGGAGGGGGTGACCAACGTGGTCAAACACGCCCGGGCCAGCCGCGCCTCGATCTCGTTGGGACTTTGGCAAAATCAGCTGGTGGTGGAAATCCGCGACGACGGCGACGGCCTGGATCCCGAGGCCCACCGTTTGGGGCTGGGCCTCATGGGGATTCGCGAGCGCGCAGAGGCCCTAGGGGGTGATTTTGCCGTGTCCTCGGGGCGGGGGATGGAGGCGGGCGTCACCGTGAGGGTCGCCTTGCCCGCCGGGGCCGGCGCAGCCGTTTCCAACTGACGTCGCGCGCCTGGGCATCTCGTCGCCCGATTCGCCACCGCGTGCTACAACTACAAGGCGTATCGCCGCCAAATCGGCGCCTTCGCCGCCGATTCCCGGGTATTGCCATCCAACCTTCTTTGGAGGATTTGTCGCTCCATGCCCCATTCCGTCGCCATCATCGGCCTTGGCATCATGGGCCGCCGCATGCTCGCCGCCATGGGCCGCCACCCCGATTTTGAAGTCGTCACTTTGTGGGACCCCGCCGAGGCCGCCCTGGCCCGAGTCCGCTCCGAAGTGCCTCGAGTCGAAGTGGCGACCAGTGCCAGCGCCGCCATGGAGGCCGCCCAGCTGGTCTATTTGGCCTGCCCCCCCCTACCCCGCCGGGAGCTGGCCCTGGAGGCCAGTGCCATGAATCGGGCGCTGTTTCTGGAAAAGCCCCTGGGGGTGGACACCGCCGCCAGCGCCAGCCTGGTGGAGGCTTTGGGGTCGGCCAACACCCAGGCGGTGGTGAACTTTGTGTTGGCCAACGCCCGGGCCTTCAATACCCTGGAGGCGGCCATCGCCCGGGATGTCACAGGCCCTGTGGTGGGCATCGATATCGTCGTGACCTATCCCCAGTGGCCCCGGGCCTGGCAGATGGATGCCCACTGGCTCAAGGGTCGGGCCGAGGGGGGCTTTACCCGGGAGGTGATCTCCCACTTTATCTTTGCCGCCCAAAGGCTCCTCGGAGAGCTCCAGGTGGTGTGGGCCAGGCCCAGCTACCCCAGTGACGATGACGGGGCCTGCGAGACCCACCTGTTGGCCCGGTTGGAAAACCCCGCCGGGGTGCCGGTATCGGTGTTGGGCACCACCGGCGGTGCCCAGCCCGACCGCCAGGAGCTGACGGTCAAGGGCACCCGGCGCAGCTACCGCTTGGCCGAATTCTATCAACTGTGGGTCTCGGAAGGTGGGGCATGGGAAGAAGCCCTCATTCCCCCCGCCGATCCCCGGGCCGACACTTTGCAACGACAACTGGACCAGGTGGCCCTGTGGCTCCAAGGCAAGCCCCAGCGCCTGGCCACGGCGGCCGAGGCCTTGGGGGTCCAGCGCTGTATCGAGGGGATGTTGACCACACCACCGTAAACTTCCACAGCCTCTCCGCGGAGGGCAGATGGCATTTTATGGGCAACGGGGTATTCCAAAACCCGGGAATACAGCGGGATACCACGGCATCGGCAATCGCCAATGGGAGCTCGACGACTATGTGTCTCACCCATCGCATTTGTTTGTTGTTGACCTTGGTATTATTGACTGTCACCGTCGCCCGGGCCGATCAGCGGGCCCTCTGCGCCGAGAAAACCAGTTTTCACGTGCGCAGCAATCACCTGATCGCCGTGGAGGGCGATCGCGCCCAAATGATCTCCCATGGCTATGCCTAGAATCACCTCCCGGGCTTGGAGGGCGGCGAACTGTGGGAGGTGTGGGGCGTTTACGACTACCGATTTGTACGGGTCGACAGCCAATGGCGCATTACCCATTTTGGCCTCGACGTCAGCCACCAACGGGGCAACAGCGCCGTCCGCACGGCAACTCGGCCCGTGGACGATTAACAGGGACATCTAACCTGACCAACAGGCGCGAACTAAAAATCGCGTTTGCATCGCATTTTTTCACGGCAACCACCTCGGCTTAGCCAGCAGTTTTTATCATCCCCTGGGAGGGCTGACCACGGCGTTTCAAATTTCTGCAATCGCCATCTCATATATTATTTCCTCCCCAACTCGAGGAAGCCCCTCATGGCAAACCAGCTCTGGCCGTGGTTGTCGTTAACTCTGGTCTTCACCCCCGTCTGCGCTCAAGAGCGCTTTCCCGCCGAACTCGCCGGCCACGCCTACCTGCCGGCGGCGACCTTTATCAACGCCCCCGCCGATGCCCCGGCGTTGTTCCACACCTCGGGCAAGTTCGCCGGCCCCGGCAACACCCGCAACGACAAGCTCTACAGCGTTGAGGGGAGCTCGTTTTTGTCCGCCCCCGACGTCCCCCGCACCACGGGGCTGCGGCTACCCTTCGTCGGCCAGCCAGTCCAGGGCTTTTCCGGCATCAAACACATGGAAAATGGCGAATACATGGTGTTGGTGGACAACGGCTTTGGCTCCAAGGCCAATTCCGTTGATGCCATGCTCCAATTTCACCGGCTGCGCCCCAACTGGGAGACCGGCCAGGTGGAGATGTTGGCCTCCCACTTCTTGAGCGACCCCCATGGGCTGCTGCCCTTCCCCATCACCACCGAGGGGACCGCCACCCGCTACCTCACCGGTGCCGACTTCGACTTGGAGGGGATGCAACCGGTGGGGGAGCAAATCTGGTTTGGCGATGAGTTTGGCCCCTATGTATTTGCCACCGACCTCGAGGGCCGAGTGGTGGCCTTCTTCGACACCACCGTGGACGGCGACGTGGTCCGCTCCCCGGACAACCACGGGTTGCGGATGCCCTCCACCCCCGGGGAAGTGAGCTTTGCCGTGCGCCGCAGCCGCGGCTTTGAGGGCATGGCCGCCGCCGTGGACGGCAGTGCCTTGTATCCTTTGTTCGAAGGGCCGCTGTGGGATGCAGAACAAGGGGATTGGGAGAACCAAGACAGCCGCCAATACCTGCGGATCATCGAGTTCGATATCGCCAGCCAGCAGTTCACCGACCGCCAGTGGAAGTATCTGCTGGAGGAAAACGGCCACAACATCGGCGATTTCAACATGATCGACGCCGAGCGGGGCTTGATCATCGAGCGGGACGGCGGCGAGGGGGATGCCGCCCTGGCCTGTGAGGGCGAGGCCCAACCCGATTGTTTCAACAACCCCGCCGGCTTTAAGCGGGTCTATTTGGTGGACTTTTCCCAGGCCGACGCCGATGGCTTTGTGAAGAAGGTGGGCTACGTGGATCTGCTGGCCATCGACGACCCCCAGGGCATCGCCCGGGTGGGTGGCGGCGAAGGGCGCTTTAGCTTCCCCTTTGTCACCATCGAGGACGTGGATCGGGTGGACGACGAGCACATCGTCGTCGCCAACGACAACAATCTGCCCTTCTCCAGCGGCCGCACCATCGGCCAAAACGACCACAACGAGTTTATTCTATTGCGGGTGCCGGAGCTGTTGTCGGCCCGTTGAGGGCGCCACGACGCCCTCTGGGGGCGCGGGCGCAGTGGATCGCCACCGCGCCCGCCCTCACCTGCCACCATGGTTGAGACCAGCACCATCGTCCCCCTCAAGCCCCGCCCTGGAAGGCAGGGCTTGGTTTCTCTGAATCAACCGCGAGATTCTCTGCGCCATGACATCGACCCCAACCCCGGGCTCCGCCCTCGTAGCCCTGATCCTCGGCCTCGCCACCCTCCCCGTCGCAGCCCAAAACGACGCTATCACCACCGTCCGGGTCCAGTTTGAACCCGGCGCCGAGAGCGCGGTGGTGGAGGACAGTATCACGGGCTACGAGAGCGTCGACTACCTCCTAGGGGCCCAGGCCGGGCAATACGCCAACATCAGCATGGCCTCCGACAACGGGTCCAACTACTTCAATATCATTCCCCCAGGGGAGGAGAATGTGGCACTGTTCATAGGCTCGACGAGCGGCAACCAGTACGAAGGGACACTGCCCGCCACGGGCGATTACCGGGTCCGGGTCTATTTGATGCGCAACGCCGCCCGCCGGGAAGAGACCGCCAACTACCGCCTGGAGATGATCATCGCCGCTGGGAATGGCCCTGGTAGTGACCCTGCCAGTGGCCCTGCCGGAACCGGCGACACCACGGCCCAAACCATCCCCACCGCCCCGGAGGACGGGGGTCCGCGCCAGTGGGAGGTCACCGCCGAGGGCGGCCTCAACATGCGCGAGTCGCCCTCCACCACGGCGCCTGTGGTGGCGACCCTGGAACCCGGTGCCATCCTCTCCAATCTGGGTTGTGAAGGCGCCGCCGGGCGGGTCTGGTGCGACGTGCAGCCGGTGCAAGGTGGCGCCCGGGGCTATGTGGTCGCCGAGTTCCTCGCCCCCGCCGTCGGTCCCCAGGGGGGGGTCGCCACGGGCGCCGACGACTCCGCGCTGCGGGCCGGCCGCGGCGAGTTCGACGCCACGGGACCTTTGCCCTGTGCCCAGCGCCGCGGTCAGCCCCTGGGTGAGTGCCAGTTTGGCGTCGCCCGGGCCGGCGGCGGCGATGCCACCGTGGTCGTCACCCACCCCGATGGCTTTCAGCGGGTGTTGTTCTTCACCCGCGGCGAGTTCACGGGCGCCGACGCCAGCGAGGCCGGCGGCGGCTTTGACACCGAGGTCACCAAAGAGGCCGACCTGTTTCGCATCCGGGTCGACGACGAACGCTACGAGATGTCCGAGGCGGTGATCTTGGGTGGTTGAGGTCGGCCTTGGGCTTCGGTCCAAGCTCGACGCGTCTGGGCCACCAGGCCCCGGGGTCCAGATGGACCCTGGGTTATACTGGGGTCAACTTTTCCTCGACGTGGCCAATCCCGACCATGATATCCAAGACGACGGTCTCCGTATTCCCGTGGCAGTGGCCTTCCCCTAGGGAGTGGGGCTCGGTGCTGTGTCTGGCCTGTGGCCTCAGCCATGGCCAGGTCGTCCTCGACGGCAGCCAAGGGGCCAGCGGCCCCCTAGCGGGCCCCGATTACCAAATCGATGCCCAGCTCGGGCGTCAGGTGGGAGGCAACCTGTTCCACAGCTTTGCCACCTTCAACCTGGATACGGGGGAATCGGCGACCTTCTCGGGTCCTGAAACGGTAGAGCGGGTCGTCGGCCGAGTGACCGGGGGGAATCCTTCCCGCATCGACGGCACCCTGCGCTCCACCATCCCCGGTGCCGATCTCTATTTGATGAACCCCAACGGCGTTCTGTTTGGCGAGAACGCGCGCCTGGAGGTCGACGGCGCCTTCTGGGCCACCACCGCTGACTACCTGACCTTGGGCGAAACCCGGTTTGAGGCCACCGTCGGCGAGGGGGAGCTGAGTACGGCGCCGGTGAGCGCCTTTGGCTTTGTCCGGGCCCAGCCGCTGGAGATCGCCGTGGAGGACTCCGCCCTCACCGCCGGCGAGGGGCAAACCCTGGGATTGGTGGGCGGTGCCCTGGGGCTGGGGGGAGCCCAGCTGGAAGCCCCCGGCGGCGCCATTCACCTGGTGGCCGTGGCCTCCCCTGGGGAAGTGATCGCCGACGGCCAGCGTTGGCGCTTGAGCGGTGCCACCGGGGGTGCCGTGGACGCCAGGGATAGCACGGTGACGGTCAGTGGGGAGCGCGCCGGGCTCATCAGTCTCCACGGGCAATCCCTCTCCCTGGCCAACACCGCTTTGCGGGCCGATACCATCGGGGGGGAGGGCGAAGGTGTCACCCTGGATCTGGAGACAGAGGTACGTCTCAGCGACGCCAGCCAGATCAGCGCCAACACCCGCGGCGCTGGCCGCGGCGGCAGTGTGCGCGTCGACACCCAGGTCCTGACCATCGACGGCAGCGCCAGCGAGCGGGGGGCGACGGGCCTGTTCGCCGATAGCCTTGCAGAGGCCACCGGCCGCGGCGGCGCGGTGGTGGTCAACGCTCGAGACATCGACGTCATCGACGGCGAGATCAGCGCCTCCAGCGATGGCGTCGGCGACGGCGGAGAGATGCGCATCAGCGCCCAGCGCCTCACCATCGACGGGCGGGAGCTCGGTCCCCCCTTTAGCTTTTTTTCTCTGCTGACCGTCAACGCCAACGGCACCGGCAACGGCGGCACCATGTCCCTCGACGTCGGCGAGCTCACCCTGTTGAGCGGCGGCGGGCTCACCGCCAATGCCAACGACGGCAGCGGCGGTGAAATCGTCATCGACAGCGACGCCATCAACATCGACGGCGGGGGCCTCGTCACCCAGATCATCATTCCGGCGGGGGCCTCGGTGTCCACCCGTGGGGCCGGCCAGGGGGGCAACCTCACCGTTCGCGCCGCCACCATCGAGATCGTCGACGGCGGCGGCTTTTTGGCCGCGGCCTCCGGTACCGGCGACGCCGGTCGCATTGTTATCGAAGCCCAGGACTTGCTCATCGACGGCGCTGGCACCGAAACCGGCACGGCGGTGGCCACCATCAGCACCGGCAACGGTCGCGGGGGGGATGTGGCGGTGACGGCCAGCGACATTCTCATCCGCGACGGTGGCTCCATACTCACCGACTCCTTTGGTGACAGCGGCTCCGGCGATTTGGCCATCAGCGCCGACCGCATCACCATCGACGGCGCTGGAACCGAGTTTATCACCGGACTCTCGGTGGGGACGTTTCCCGACAGCCAAGGGCCGGCGGGCTCGTTGACCCTGGCCGTGGGGGAGCTGACGGTCATCGACGGCGGTGCCGTCAACGCCTCCGCCCGGGGTGATGGTCCGGCGGGCCGGGTCGTCATCGACGCCGGTCGTATCGTCATCGACGGCAGCGGCAGCGACGCCGCCACCCTGTTGGGCTCGGCCACCACCAACGGCGCCGGGGGGTTGGCCACCATCCGCGCCGACGCGATCCAAATCATCGACGGCGGCATCAGCACCCAGACCGACGGCAGGGGCGACGCCGGCCAATTGGAGATCGTGGCCAACACCATCGATCTACAGCGGGGGGGCAGTATCGCTTCGTCCACCAGCGGCAGCGGCAGGGGGGGGGATCTGCAGATCCGCGCCAACCAGATCAACCTGGACGGCGGCGTCATTGGCGTCGATGCCAACCCGGAAAACGTCGTTCTGCTCCCCGACGCTCCCGACGCCGAGCGCTTGGGCGACGCCGGCGACCTCACCATCGTGGCCGAGGAGAGCCTCACCCTGGATAACGGCAGTCAACTGCTGGCCCAGGCCGATACCAGTGGCGGCGGTAGCATCGCAGTGGTGGCGCCTTCGGTGCGCCTCGACAACAACTCCCAGGTCAGCGCCTCGGTGTTCGAAGGGGCAGAGGGGGGAGGCAACATCGCCATCTCCGCCGATACCCTCATCGCCTTTGACGACAGCGATATCATCGCCCGGGCCGACCAGGGTCTGGGGGGCAATATCGCCATCGACGCCGAGCTGTTTTTGCGCAGCCCCGACGTCGACCTCGACGCTTCTTCTAATGTGTTGGGCAATGAGGGCAGCGTGGAGGTCGACGCCGTGGAGCTGGATATCTCTCCGGCGCTGTTGGAACTGGCCGCGATTTATCTGCGGCAGCAGGAGCTGTCGGACCGGTGCGGCACCCGCGGCGTCGACGCCGCCAGCAGCTTTGCCCTGTTGGGTCGCGGGGGGGTCATCGCCGATGCAGCGCCACAGCTCCTCACCCAAAGCAGCGACTTAACCTCGCCCTTGGCCGTCGCCCGCTCGACACTTTCAATACCCCCAGAAAAGGGGTACGCCCTAGCCGCCCTGGAGACGCTGGCGCGGGGAAGCGACGCCAGTCTCGGTTGCCTCTAGGGTGTGTCGGCGAATCAAAAAGTCCCTTGCCGGTGGTGAACACTTTGTTTGAACGATCCTTGGGGCCCAGAGACCCTTTGGGCTAAGCCCCGTCACTGGCACTCCCGGCGACGAGTTCCTCGGCGTGGAGTTTTTCCGCTGCCGTGGTGGCCACGGCAGAGGCATTGGCGGGCAAGGCGATGTAGGGCCCTTGATCTTCGCTGGGGGGGCTGGCCCGCTGGGTCATCCGCCACAGGGCGAAACCGCCCACTGCCAGGTGAACCAGGCCCAAAAGGGCGAAAAAACCCCAGGGTCCCAAGACCGATAGGGCGAGCCCGGCGGCCAGGGGGCCGACCAGGGAACCCATGCCCAAGATCAACACCAGCCCACTGCTGGCCCCTACCATTTCGGTGGGCTCCAAGTAATCGTTGGTGTAGGCCAGGGACAAGGAGTGGAGGCTGAGGGAAATGCCACCAAAGGCCACGACAATGGCCACAAAGGCCCCAAAGTCGAGGCGGGCTCCCGCCGTGGACAGCAGTCCAAGCCCCAGGGCGAGACCCGCGGCGCTCAAGGTGATCCCCGTGATCACCACCCGGCGGTCGAAAACATCGGACAGTCTGCCGATGGGCCATTGGCAAAGGGCTGCCCCGGCAATCAGGGCCATCATGAACAGCGATACCTCCAGGAGGCTAAAGCCCATGCGCTGGGCGTAGACGGCCCCCATGCCAAATGCAGCCCCATTGACGATGCCGGCGGCGAAAGTCCCCGCCACCCCCAGGGGCGAGGCACCCCAGAGGCGACCCAAAGAGACGCTGCGCACCGGCCCCGGCACGGGGGCGGGCACCGCGGTGAGGAGGATGGGCAACACGGCAACGGAGATCAACACCGACACCAGGATAAACAGATCCGTTTCCCGGGGGCTGGCGGTGTTGAGGAGCAACTGGCCGCCCCCCATGCCGCCAAAGGTGGTGAGCATGTAGACCGCCAGCATGTGGCCGCGCCCGGCGTTGTCGACCCGCACATTGAGCCAGCTCTCGGCCACCACAAAAATGCCGGCAAAGCACACCCCGGTGACAAAGCGCAGTCCCCCCCAAATCCACGGATCCACCAACACCCCGTGGACGAGGATGGCCGCCGAGGCCAGGGCGGCCAGGGCGGCAAAGACGCGGATGTGTCCCACCTGGCCGACGGCCTGGGGCGTCCACACCGCACCGACCAAAAACCCGGCGAAAAACGCCGCCATCACCAGCCCTGTGAGGACGCTGCCAAACCCCTCGATATCGGCGCGGATACCCAACAAAGTGCCCTGGAGGCCATTGCCCAGCATCAGCAGGCAGATGCCGACCAAAAGCGCCCAGGAGCCCCTCAGGGCGGGGATAAAAGACAGCTTTTGAACGGGCTCGAGGGTGCTCATGGCAGGGCGACGGGATTCGGGGGTGGAATGGAGCGGCGACCCGCGCCACGGGCGATATCACCCCATCCACGGGGAAGACCAAACGGCTGACGGGGAACCTACTGGGGAATCCCCCCCTTGGTCAACGCCGCCGGATCCAACAACCGCTTGAGCTCCTCCCGGGACAAATCCGTCTCGGCCTCGGCCACATCGATAATCGCCCGCCCCTCGGCATAGGCCTTCTTGGCGATGGCGGCGCCCTTTTCATAGCCGATGACGGCGTTGAGAGCGGTGACCAAAATGGGGTTTTTGTCCAACGCCCCCCGCAGGTGATCCTCGTTGACGGTGAAACCCGTGATGGCTTGGTCGGCCAGTTGGCGGGCGCCGTTGGCCAACAAGGCGATGGACTGGAGCAGATTGTAGCCGATCACCGGCAGCATGACGTTGAGCTGGAAATTTCCCGAACTGCCGGCTGTGGTGATGGTGGTGTCGTTGCCCATGACCTGGGCGCACACCATGGCCACGGCTTCGGGGATCACCGGGTTGACCTTGCCGGGCATGATGCTGCTGCCGGGTTGCAACGCCTTGAGGCTGATCTCCGCCAACCCCGTCAACGGACCGCTGTTCATCCAGCGCAAGTCGTTGCTGATCTTCATGAGAGACACAGCCACAGTCTTGAGCTGGCCCGACATCTCCACGGCGGCGTCTTGGCTCGACAGGCTTTCGAAGTAGTTATCGCTCTTTTTGAACAAGATTTCGGTGCGCCGGGAGACCTCGCTGGCAAAGCGCACCCCGAACTCCGGATGGGCGTTGATCCCCGACCCCACCGCCGTGCCCCCCTGGGCCAAGGCCCGCAACCGCTCTTGGGCACTTTCCAGCCGAGCGATGCCCAACCGCACCTGGGTGGCCCAGCCCGCCAGCTCCTGCCCCAAGGTCACGGGCATGGCGTCCATCAAGTGGGTGCGGCCGGTCTTGACCACCCCATGGAGCTCGGCAGCCCGGGCCTCCAGGGTGGCGGCCAGATGTTCCAGGGCCGGCAGGAGCTGTTCGTGGACCGTCAAGGCCCCGCTCACGTGGATGGCGGTGGGGATGGTGTCGTTGCTGCTCTGGCCGCAGTTGACGTGGTCGTTGGGGTGGACGCTTTGCCCCGAGGCCTGGCTCGCCAAGCGGGCGATGACCTCGTTGGCGTTCATGTTGCTCGAGGTACCCGACCCGGTTTGGAACACATCCACGGGAAAGTGCTGGTCATAGCGCCCCTCGGCCACCGCCATGGCGGCCTGGTCGATGGCCGCCGCCAGCCCGGGTTCCAACAGCCCCAGCTCGCCGTTGACCTTGGCCGCCGCCGCCTTGACCAGCCCCAGGGCACGGATAAAGGGCCGGGGCATGGTCAAACCGCTGATGGGAAAATTCTCCACCGCCCGCTGGGTTTGGGCGCCGTAGAGGGCATCCATGGGGACCTGAAGCTCCCCCATACTGTCGCGCTCGGCGCGAAAGGCTTCGCTCATAGCCGCTACCTCGGTTACATTGAGTGCCGTGATCTCTTTGAAAACGGGGCCATTATAGCCGCCATGACCCAACGCATCGCCCCTTACGGCCAGTGGGCCTCCCCCATCAGCGCCGACCTCATCGTGGGCCAGACGGTCTCCTTGGGCAGCATCGCCCTGGACGGCCAAGACGTCTACTGGATCGAGTCAAGGCCCCTAGAACAAGGGCGCAACGCCATCGTCCGCCACCGCCCAGGGGGCGCCAACGACGAAGTCCTCCCCATGCCCTACAGCGCCCGCAGTCGGGTCCACGAATACGGCGGCGGCGCCTTTACCGTCCACCGGGGAGAGGTGTTCTTCGTCGAACAGCGAGATCAACAGTGGTATCACTTGGCGCCGGGCCAGACCCCAAAGCCCCTCACCGACGCCCCCCACTGGCGCTTTGCCGACCCCGCCGTCGACACCCCGCGCCAGCGGTTGATCTGCGTGGGGGAAGACCACGCCCCAGGTGAGCCAGAACCCAGTAACTGCCTGGTGGCCATACCCCTCGGGGGGACAGCCGTCAAAATCCCCAAGGTGCTGGTCCGCGGCGCCGACTTCTACGCCTCCCCCACCTTGTCACCGGACCACCGCCGCCTGGCCTGGCTCACCTGGGACCATCCCCAGATGCCCTGGGACGGCACCACCTTGTGGGTGGCCGAGGTGGCCGACGACGGCGCTCTCAAGGACCCCAAAGCCATCGCCGGGGGCCCCAAGGAGTCCATCTTTCAACCCCAATGGGGGCCCGGGGGGACTCTGTACTTCGTCAGCGACCGCAGTGGCTTTTGGAATCTCTACCGCTTCGACGGCGACGTCGAGGCGGTGATGACCATGGAGGCCGACTTCGGCCGCCCGCTGTGGCAATTCGGTCAGTCCACCTTTGCCGTGGCCAGGGATGGCGGCCTCTACGGGGCCTTCAACCGTTTGGGGCGCTGGCAACTGGCCTTCATTGGCGCCGACGGACAGTTTCGCTCCCTGGAGTTGCCCTACACCGAAATCGACGAGCTGCGCCTTGGGGCCGACAAGCTGGTGTTTCGGGCCGGAGCCCCCACCGAGGGCTACTGCGTGGTCACCCTCGACCGCGTCGACCACCGCCGTCAGCCCCTCAAGCAGGCCAGCGTCCCCCTAGACCTCGAGGATTTGTCGGTGCCGGAAGTGGTGGCCTACCCCGCCGATGGGGGCAGCGCCTATGCCTTTTTCTACCCCCCCACCAACCGCCACTACCAGGGGACCAAGGACACCAAGCCCCCGCTGTTGGTCAAGAGCCACGGGGGGCCCACCGGCGCCGCCCAGGCGGTGTACCAACCGCTGATCCAGTATTGGACTTCCCGGGGCTTTGCCGTGCTAGACGTCAACTATCGGGGCAGCACCGGCTTCGGTCGCGCCTACCGAGAGGCCCTCTACGGCCAGTGGGGGGTGGTGGACGTGGACGACTGCGTGGCCGCCGCCCGCTGGGCCTGCAGCGCCGGTCGGGCCGACCCCGAGCGCTGCGCCATCCGCGGAAGCAGCGCCGGGGGCTACACCACCTTGGCGGCGCTGGCGTTTCGCGATTTCTTCAAGGCTGGAGCCAGTTACTACGGCGTCGGCGACCTGGAGACCCTGCTGCGGGATACCCATAAATTCGAATCCCGCTACCTGGATCACCTCATCGGCCCCTACCCCCAACAGCGCCAGCGCTACCTCGAGCGCTCACCCCTCCACCACAACCAGGCGCTGTCGGCGCCCGTGATCTTTTTCCAGGGTCTGTTGGACAAGGTGGTCCCCCCCAACCAAGCCGAGGACATGGTGACCGCCCTCAAACGGCGGGGCATCCCCGTGGCCTATATGGCCTTTGACGGGGAACACCACGGCTTTCGCCAGGCGGCCAACATCAAGCGGGCCCTGGAGGCGGAACTGTACTTCTACGGTCGGGTGTTTGGCTTTACTCCCTTCGATCCCTTGACCCCGGTGACCATCGACGGCCTCTAGAGGCACGGTGGGGGATCCCGTGGGGGACGCCCTCGACCGTAGTTGGCGAGACCCAACAGGCCGTCGGCCACCACCAACAGAATGAGCCACAGGATGATGGTGAGCCCACCCCAGGCGACGGCGATGGCCCCAAACAGATCGGGGGCTTTCATCAAGGTGGTCATGAGGGACTCCTGGTAGGGAAAGTACCAGGGATGGTTGGGGGGAAAGACCCAGATGTGCCAGCGGTGAAATAACGCCAAGGGCCCCTGCCACACCACGACCAATCCCAATCCCGCCACGGTGAATAAAAGCCCCCCCCACCGCCACCGCCAGGGGGGCAATGCCACTTGCAAGCGCCAGGCGGCGAGCGACAGCACCAGCCAAAGCCCCACCATTCCCCAGCCCCAGGGCAAGGTCCCACGGATGAGCTTTGCCACGTCCTTGAGGTGCACAATCTCGCCGATGTGGAGCAATGGCCCCAACCTTCGACCCTGGGGGTCGCGGTAGGCCAGGCGCCCCAAGATGGCGGTGTCGCCGTGGACAGCCCGGTTGATGGCGGCGAACAGCCGGCGGTGCTCGGCTTTGTCGGTGCGGGCAAACCCCTGGCGGTGACGGTTTTCGGGCCCAAAACGCCCGATATGGGCTTCGATGGCCAGCACGTCGTACCACAGGGCATAGCCGAAATCCACCGACCGGAGCAGCGTCCAGCCCAAGGTGGCCGCCGCCCCTAGGGCGGTGATCAGCACCCCCGCGGCCACCGCTCCCCGCCAGCCCCGAGGGGCAAAAGCCCCTGGGGCGTCGACGGATGCCCGTGACTTGGGTATGCTATATCTCTTTGAATTGATTCCATTTCTCCGTCGACTCACCGACGCTTCTCCCCCTGTTTTTCCAAGCGTTTCAACGCGCTACGACCCGCGAGGATACCCCGTGCAGCGAGAAACTATGGAATTCGACGTCGTCATCGTCGGCGCTGGCCCGTCGGGCCTGGCGGCGGCCATCCGCTTGCGGCAGCTCGCCCTTGAGCACGGGCGCGATTTGAGCGTCTGCGTCCTGGAAAAGGGCTCAGAGGTGGGCGCCCACATTTTGTCCGGCGCGGTGATGGAACCCCGGGCGCTTTCGGAGCTGCTCCCCGATTGGCGCGAGGAGGGCGCCCCCCTCCACACCCCGGCCACTAAAGACCACTTCTGGTTCCTCACCCACCAGGCGGCTTATCCCCTCCCCACGCCCCCGGCCATGGCCAATGAGGGCAACTACATCGTCAGTCTGGGCAATGTCTGCCGCTGGCTGGCGGGCCGGGCCGAGGCATTGGGGGTGGAGATCTACCCCGGCTTTGCCGCCACCCGGGTACTGTTTGACGACGACCGGGTGGCCGGGGTGATCACCAACGACCAGGGGCGGGGCCGCGATGGCAACCCCAAAGCCGACTTTGAGCCCGGCATGGCCCTCGTGGCCCGCTACACCCTGTTTGCCGAGGGCTGCCGCGGCTCCCTCACCAAGACCTTGTTCGAGCGCTTCAAGCTCCGCGACGGCGTCGACCCCCAGACCTACGGCATCGGCATCAAAGAGCTGTGGCAAGTGGACCCGGCCCACCATCGACCCGGTACCGTCCTCCACACCATCGGCTGGCCCCTGGACGGGGGCACCTACGGGGGCTCGTGGCTCTACCACCTGGAGGACAACCAAGTGTCGGTGGGTTTTGTCGTGGGTTTGGACTACCAAAACCCCCACCTCGATCCCTACAACGAATTCCAGCGCTTTAAAACCCACCCGGAGATCCGATCCCTGTTTGAGGGGGGGCGCCGCATCCCCTATGGGGCCCGGGCCTTGAGCGAAGGGGGCTTCCAGTCCATCCCCAAACTCACCTTCCCCGGCGGGCTGCTCATCGGCGACGGGGCGGGGTTTCTCAACGTCCCCAAGATCAAAGGCAGCCACACGGCCATGAAATCGGGCATGGTGGCCGCCGAGGCCGTGTACGAAGCCGCCACTGCCGAAGGGTCACCCTCAGAGGTCACCGCCTATCCCGAGGCCCTGGCCAAGAGCTGGCTGTGGGACGAACTCTACCGGGCTCGCAACATCCGCCCGGCCTTTCGCTTTGGCCTATTGCCAGGCATGGCCTATGCGGCCTTGGACACCTACCTCCTCCGGGGCAAAGCGCCGTGGACGTTCCACCACCACAAAGACCACGAGGCCCTCAAGCCCGCGCGGTCCTTTGATCCCATCCAATACCCCAAGCCCGACGGGGTCCTCACCTTCGACCGCCTGTCGTCGGTGTACTTGTCCAACACCAACCACGAAGAGGACCAGCCCTGCCACCTAGTGCTCAAGGACCCCCAGCGCGCCGTCGATTACAATTTGCCCGAGTTCAATGCCCCCGAACAGCGCTACTGTCCGGCGGGGGTCTACGAGATCGTGCGGGATAATGGCACGCCGCGGTTGCAGATCAACGCGCAAAACTGTGTCCATTGCAAGACCTGCGATATCAAAGACCCCACCCAGAACATCGACTGGGCCACTCCCGAAGGCGGCGGTGGCCCCAATTACCCCAACATGTGACCCGGAAAGGCGCCGAGGAACCCCTCGGCGAGCCACAGATGGGTGTTATGGGGTAAAAGTTGTGCGTTTTATGGGGTTACAAGCTGTTAATACCTCGACCTCTGGGGCTGTGCTAGAGTCCAATTTATTAGCATTGTGTGTTTCCCCGCACTGCGTTTCAGGAGGACTTAGAGTTATGTCGTTATTTGAGAAGTCAGGCGTCCAAGCCGTCAATCAGAGCCAGACCGGCGTTCGCTCGGAGCTGGCGACCAACAAGGTGCTGCGCAACACCTACATGTTGCTGGCCATGACCCTGCTGTTCAGCGGACTCACGGCCACCGCCGCCATGTTGAGCAACGCGCCGCCGCTGAATTTCTTCATCACTATCGCTCTTTATTTTGGCCTGTTGTTCGGCACCCAGGCCCTGCGCAACAGCCCCTGGGGCTTGGTCATGGTGTTCGCCCTCACGGGTTTCTTGGGCTACACCTTGGGCCCCATTCTCAACGTCTACTTGAGCTTGGCCAACGGTGCCCAGATCGTCGCCACAGCCTTGGCCGGCACTGGCGTCATCTTCTTGGGCCTGTCGGGATACGCCCTGGTCTCCCGCAAGGATTTCAGCTTCATGGGCGGCTTTTTGATGGTGGGCATTCTGGTGGCCTTCCTGGCGGGCCTGGCGAGCTTTTTCATCCAGATGCCCGCCCTGCAGTTGGCCGTTTCCGCCATGTTTGTGTTGCTCATGTCGGGCCTCATCCTCTACCAGACCAGTGAGATCATCCACGGCGGCGAGGACAACTACATCATGGCCACGGTGACCCTGTACCTGACCATCTACAACCTGTTCTTCAGCCTGTTGCATATCCTGGGCTTTTTGGGCGGCGATGAATAACTGATTTTTCAACCCTCCGGGTTGTCGAAAGCTCCACCGTACGCGGTGGGGCTTTTTTTTGGCTCACCGCCGATTGTCAGGGCGATGTTGCTTTGCATCAATCTTGCCGCTATGGTTTGGTCAATCGGTTAACGGTGGACAACCGCCGTTTTGCCGCAGTGCCAAAAACCAGCGCCGCTCGGGACCGCGACAGTCGGCGCGCCCTCTGAGGGAAAGCCCTATGCGATCTGAAACCATCGAACCCGCCCGTCCCCTGGGTCCTGAGTCCGCCGGGGAGCACCACGACGACTACGCCAAGCTCATGGCCCGTTGTCGCGACCTCCCCCCCGTCGCCACAGCGGTGGTCCACCCCTGCGAGCAAAGCGCCCTAGAAGGGCCTTTATTGGCGGCCAAAGAAGGGCTCATCACCCCGATCCTCATTGGACCCATGGCCAAGATCCGGCGGGTGGCGGAGGAGAGCGGCTTGGATCTAGCCGACCACCAGCTCATCGACGCCCCCCACAGCCACGCTGCGGCGGCCCAGGCGGTGGAAATCGCCGGGCGGGGGGAGGTCCAGGCCATCATGAAGGGCAGCCTCCACACCGACGAACTGATGCACGCCGTGGTGAGCAAAACCGGGGGATTGCGCACCGAGCGCCGAATCAGCCACGTGTTTGTCATGGACGTGCCCAGCTACCCCAAACCGTTGCTGATCACCGACGCCGCCATCAACATCCATCCCGACCTCATGGTCAAGCGGGATATCTGTCAAAATGCCATCGATTTGGCCCACGCCCTGGACAACCCCAACCCCAAGGTGGCGATTTTGTCGGCGGTGGAGACCATCAACCCCCAGATTCCCTCCACCCTCGACGCCGCGGCGTTGTGTAAAATGGCCGAGCGGGGGCAGATCAGCGGGGGAGTGCTGGACGGACCCCTGGCCATGGACAACGCCATCAGTCTGGACGCCGCCCGGATCAAGGGGCTCCACTCCGAAGTGGCGGGGCAGGCCGACATTTTGATCGCCCCGGATCTGGAGTCGGGCAATATGCTGGCCAAACAGTTGTCGTTTTTGGCCCACGCCGAAGCGGCGGGGTTGGTGCTGGGAGCGCGGTTACCCGTCATCCTCACCAGCCGGGCCGACAACGTCCGGGCCCGGATGGCTTCCTGTGCCATCGCCGCACTCTACGTCGATCACCGGGCGATGCCCATCAAGCACTGAGGCGGGGGAGTCAAACCATGGGTGATGTAGTTTTGGTGCTCAACGCCGGGTCGTCGAGTATCAAGTTTTCCCTGTTCGCCGTCGACGGCGACCCGTTGACTTTGCGTCTCAACGGCCAGATTGAGGGCATCGGTGCCAAGCCCCATCTGGTGGTATTCGACCGGCAGCGCCACCCCCTGGCCGACCAGCAACTGGATCCCGCTCCCCCCGGAGAGGGGCATCGGCGAGCCCTAGCCGTGCTGCAGAATTGGTTGGCGGACCACTTGGGGGATGGCCGCCTGGCGGCGGTGGGTCACCGGGTGGTCCACGGCGGGCCGCGGTTGAGCGCTCCGGTGGCGGTGGACGAGGTCATTTTGGCGGAGCTAGCCACCTTCGTTCCCCTGGCACCCCTCCACCAACCCCACAATTTGGCCGGCATCCAGGCCCTCAAGGATCTGGATCCCGCCCTGCCCCAGGTGGCCTGCTTTGACACCGCTTTCCACCGCAGCAACCCCCAACTGGCGGAGTTGTTCGCCTTGCCCCTGGACTACTACCAGCGGGGGATACGCCGCTATGGCTTCCACGGCCTGTCCTACGAATACATCAGCAGCCGCCTGGGCGAGGTGATTCCCGCCGCGGCCCGAGGCAAGGTGGTGGTGGCCCACCTGGGCAACGGCGCTAGCCTAGCGGCGTTGGCGGATGGTCAAGGGGTGGCCAGCACCATGGGCTTCACCGCCCTCGATGGCCTACCCATGGGCACCCGCTGCGGCCAGATCGACCCCGGGGTGTTGTTGTATCTCCTCCAAAACCAAGGCATGGATGCCAAGGCCCTAGAGGATTTGCTCTACCGCCACTCGGGTCTCAAGGGACTCTCTGGAGTCAGCAACGACATGCGGGAGTTAGAGGCGAGCCACGATCCCAACGCCGCCTTGGCCATCGACTATTTCGTCTACCGCATCCAGCGGGAACTGGGCTCTTTGGTAGCCGCCCTCCAGGGGTTGGATGCCTTGGTGTTCACCGCCGGCATCGGCGAGCATTCGGCGACCCTGCGGGCTCGGGTCTGCCAGGGCCTTGGCTGGCTGGGGGTACAGTTGGACCCCGCCGCCAACGCCCGCCACGGTCCGATTATCACCGACGACAGCAGCCGGGTCATGGTCGCTGTGATTCCCACCAATGAGGAGTTGATGATCGCCCGCCAGACCTTGGCGGTGTTGAAGACTCACTAGCGCACTGCGCACCGTTTGGGAGAGCTAGCCATGCTGCAATTCAATGCCAGCGACCGTACCCTAGAGGGTAAAAAGGGCTTGGTGTTGGGCATCGCCAACGATCAATCCATCGCCTATGGCTGCGCCGCGGCGTTTAAGTTCTTGGGGGCCGAGGTGGCGGTTACCTACCTCAACGACAAGGCCAAGCCCTACGTTGAACCCCTGGCCAAAGAGCTAGAAGCGCCGATTTTCATGCCCTGTAACGTCAGTCACGAGGGCGAACTCGAAGCCGTGTTCGAAGCCATCGGCGAAAAGTGGGGCAAATTGGATTTCGCCCTGCATTCCATCGCCTTTTGCCCCAAAGAGGACCTCCACGGTCGGTTGGTGGACTGCTCCAAGGAGGGCTTTGCCACCGCCATGGACGTTTCTTGCCATTCGTTTTTGCGCATGGCCAAGCTCGCCGAACCCCTGATGACCGACGGCGGGGCACTGTTTGCCATGAGCTACTACGGGGCGGAGAAGGTGGTGGAAAACTACAACACCATGGGGCCCGCCAAGGCCGCCTTGGAGTGTTGTGTGCGCTATCTCGCCTTTGAGCTGGGGCCCAAGCACATCCGGGTCCACGCCATTTCCCCTGGACCCATCAAAACCCGGGCGGCTTCGGGCATCGACCAGTTCGAAGAGCTACTCAACAAGGCCGCCGAGCGGGCCCCCATGCATCGCCTGGTGACCATCCAGGAGGTGGGGATCGCCACGGCGGCTCTCGCCACCAACAACGCCAAGTTGTTCACCGGCGAGACCCTCTATATCGATGGGGGTTACCACATCATGGGATGAACGGCGCGGTCGGGGTCGCGGGTCGCACGAGCCACCTTTAGAAATGGCACCCCTAGAAATGACGCCCCGTGCCCCCGGCCAGCTGCCGGGTCAAATCCAACACCGCCGTCACGGCCTTCGCCCCTGAACCGGCGCTGGCCCCCGCCTGGACCAGCGCCGAGCCCACCACCACGGCATCGGCCACCTCGGCCATGGTGGCCACCTGCTCAGCCGTTTTGATGCCAAAGCCCACCGCCAAGGGCAAGTCGGTGTGGGGGCGGATACGGGCCAGTTCTCGGGAGACTTGCTCGACTTCCGGGGACGCCGTGCCGGTGATGCCGGTGATGGAGACGTAGTACAAAAACCCGCTACTGTGGGCCAACACCGCCGGCAGGCGCCGCTCGTCGGTGGTGGGAGTGGCTAATCGTATAAATCGCAATCCCGCCGCCAGGGCTGGACCGCAGAGGAGTTCGTCTTCCTCGGGGGGCAAATCCACTACGATCACCCCATCGACCCCAGCTTCCAAGGCATCGGCGATAAAGCGCTTGGGTCCATAGCGCCACAGGGGATTGAAATAGCCCATGAGCACCACGGGGGTCTCGGCGTCGGTGGTGCGAAACTCCCCCACCATATCCAGTACCTTGGCAACGGTGGTCCCGGCTTTCAAGGCCCGTTGGCAGGCGGCCTGGATGGTGGGCCCCTCGGCCATGGGATCGGTGAAGGGCAAGCCCAACTCGATGACGTCGGCCCCGGCCTTCGGCAACCCCGCCAGAATCTCTCTAGCGGTGGCCAGGTCTGGGTCGCCGGCCATGACGTAGGTGACAAGGCCAGCCCGACCCTCGTTTTTCAGGGCCTGGAAGCGCTGCTCCAGGCGACCCGGTGCAGCGGGGGCACTCACAGCTCGGCCCCCAGGGCGTCGGCGATGGTGAATACGTCTTTGTCGCCCCGGCCACACATGTTCATGACCAAAATCTTATCCTGTCCCAACTGGGGGGCGAGTTTTTCGACAAAGGCCAGGGCGTGGGCGGGTTCTAGGGCCGGCAAAATCCCCTCCAACCGACAGCACAGCTGGAAGGCCGCCAGGGCCTCGCGGTCGGTAATGGCGGTGTAGGTCACCCGACCACTGTCCTTGAGCCAGGCGTGCTCAGGCCCCACCCCAGGGTAGTCCAAGCCGGCGGACAGGGAATGGGGCTCGATAATCTGGCCGTCGTCGTCCTGGAGCAGATAGGTCATGTTGCCGTGGAGCACCCCGGGGAGGCCACCGCTCAGGGACGCGGCGTGGCGGCCAGTCTCGACCCCATCGCCCCCGGCCTCCACCCCGTAGAGGGCCACCTCCCGATCGTCCAAAAAGGGATGGAACAACCCCATGGCGTTGGAGCCCCCGCCGATACAGGCCACCAGGGCGTCGGGGAGGCGCCCCTCCCGCTCCATGATCTGGGCTTTGGTTTCTTTGCCGATGACCGATTGAAAATCCCGCACCAAGCTCGGGTAGGGGTGGGGGCCGGCGACGGTACCGATGAGGTAATAGGTGTCGCGGACGTTGGTCACCCAGTCCCGCAGCGCCTCGTTCATGGCGTCTTTGAGGGTCTGGGAGCCCGAGGTGACGGGGCGCACCTCGGCGCCAAGGAGCCGCATGCGAAACACATTGGGCTTTTGCCGCTCCATGTCCTTGGCCCCCATGTAGATCACACAAGAAAGGCCGAAGCGGGCGGCCACGGTGGCGGTGGCCACCCCGTGCTGGCCAGCGCCGGTCTCGGCGATGATGCGCCGTTTGCCCATGCGCTGGGCCAGGAGGATCTGCCCTAGGCAGTTGTTGATCTTGTGGGAACCGGTGTGGTTGAGCTCGTAGCGCTTGAAGTAGATCTTTGGCCCGTCAAAGTGCTCGGTCAGGCGCTCGGCGAAGTACATGGGGCTCGGCCGACCGGCGTAGTCGCGGAGCAAACACGCCAATTGGTCGCCAAAGGCCGGGTCGCGGCGGGCCGCTTGGTAGGCTTCGTCGAGCTCCAAGATCAAGGGCATCAGGGTCTCGGCGACAAAACGCCCGCCGTAGGCACCGAAGTGACCGCGGTGGTCGGGACCATGGCTAAAGGTGTTGAGGGCGGGTTGACTCATGGGCGTTCTCGGTGGGTAGGGTCTTGTTTGGTCAAAGAATTCCATTATGACGCCACAAGCCCTCAGGACTCAACGGCAGCGCGGGTTTGGACTTGCCCTGGCAAAGGGACCCGGGCCTTCGGGGCACCACAGCAAAAGATGATGGTATAAAAACAACACCTTTTCATTGGGCCTCTTCGGACCACTGGAGCCAGTAGCGGTCGGCCTCGGCATTGCTCACCTGGCCGAATAAGGCCATGTAGCGGCGGGCCAGGGCCATAAACGGCGCCTTGTGTTGGGCTTGCCAGGTGGCCAGGGACCAAGGGTGGACCTTGGCGGGTGCGCCACAGCGGGTCCCCGGGCCAAAGACCGCTGCTTGAGCCTCCCCCTCGCCGTCGATGATCACCTCGATGGGTACCAAGCGGTATTCGAAGTCCTCGAAGAATACCACCCGCGCCTGCTCCTCATCGCTTAGACCCCGCACGACCCGGCCCTCGACCCGGGCTTCGGGGTGGTCGCCTGGGATCAGCAAGGGGTAACTCTCCTTGGGCAGGCGCACCCGCCGGTAGCCCCAGGCGGTCGCTGGCCTCTGCCACAGCGCCCTAGAGGGACGGCCGACCACCAGGTCAAACACGTCTTCATCCAATAAGGTCCCGTAGACAAACAAGGTAAGCGCCATGGCAATTCTCCCTTCGATGGACGGTTCCCGGCGGCATTGTAGCTGCCGGGCTCCCTCGCTGCGAGGGCCGCAGAGGACAGCCGTCAAACCCCGGGAAACTCCCGGCAAACCACGTGGTTTTCCCGGGGTCTGTTTGGCGGCACGCTGTTCTACTTGGCGGGGCTGCAGTTCTTGGCAATGACCCCTTGGTTTGGCATTCTCCCCATCGCCGCTGGGTTCTTTGGGGTACCCGTGGGGCTTTTGGTCACCGTCGCCATCAGTCTGGCGCACCCACCCCCCGATGGGGCCACCCGGAATCTGGTGCGGCGACTGCGCTATGCCGAGCTCGAAGACGACTAGACAACCCCTCCATTGACCGCCGACCCCAGTGGGGTCGGCGAGCTCTCTGTGGGATTCCCCCAAGTCGCCATGGACCGTCCATCCCCATCGGGCGATGAGCCCAGTTACAGGACCTTGACCACGCGAAAGCCCAGGAGATTGCTGCGACCACCGGCCCGCCCGCTACCGCGATTGGCCACCCGGGATTGACGGGGCTCTGCACTCCAACCCCCTCCTCGAATGGCGATCGCCGTATCGCCCGCAGCCGTCGTCAAGCACACCTCCTCGGTGCCGTCGTAGCGGGGGGTGTAGGCCGAACAGGTCCATTCGACGACATTGCCCAAGGTATCGTAGAGCTCAAAGCCATTGGCCTGGTAAGTGCCCACCGGGGCTGTACCAATGCCCACCCCATCGCGGCAGTTGTGTCCGTTGACAGAGCCAATGTCCAAGTCTGCCACGTTGCCGTAGCGACAGGCCAAGTGGGGGTTATCCCCCCAATGGCGACTGGAGAGTGTCCCCGCCCGGGCCGCGTATTCCCACTCGGCCTCCGTGGGCAAGCGGTATTGGGTTCCGGTTTGAGCGCTCAACCAATCGGTGTAGGCCTTGGCGTCGGCCCAACTCACGTAGATCACTGGTCGATCTTCCCGACCCCAAGTGGCGTCGTCGGGCAACCCGCGACCGGTGGCCAGGGCAAAGCGGTCGTACTCGGCGAAGGTCACCTCGTGGCGACTCATGGCAAAGGGAGACAGGGTCACAGACCGCTGGTGCTCGTCGTCTTCCCGGTCGGCTTCTCCTGGGGGGGAACCGATCACCACACTGCCACCGGGCAATGCCACCATAATGGGACCCTGGCCACCCCCTTGTAGGGCATCGCGGAAGGTATTGGTGGGTACAGGAGCCGCCGAGTCGTCGATGGCTACCTCAAAGAACCCAAGGGTGGCACCAAACACCCCGTTGCCGCTGGTGTCGATCACCCCCCCTCCCAGCAACAACACGGTGTAGCTACCGTTGTCGGCGGCGCTCCAAGCCCCGTTGGGGGCGGCTACGCGATAGGTGGCGTCGACCCCACCCGCCACCGCCGTCACGTCCGCCAGGGTGACGTTCAGACCACTGACGATGACATCGCCATCGTCCAGGGATTGGGGCTCAATGGCCCGGTTGTCCCGATAGGCCACGACGATCTCTAGGGCACTGCCCCCGGGGGTCTCCAGGGGGGCTACGGGTAAAAGGCTCGCCGTGGGTCTGCGGTTGTCGGCGGGTAGGCTGGGGTCGTCAACCTGGCTTGGGGGAATAAAGGTGTCGTTGACAAAGGGTATAAACTCCTGCACCTGGCTGACGTTGTCTCCCTCGTCGAGTTCGCGTATCTCGTCTTGGGGATCAACCCGCAGCTTCAGGGTGTAATCTCCCGTTGCCAGGGTATTGGGCAGGGAAAACTGTAGGGGGATGGCTTGGCGATTGAACACGGCATTGGCTTCTAACCCCGTGATGGCCTGGCTGACCACCACTTGGGGCAATTGGTCTGGATTGTCCAGAGCGGTCAAGGTCACGTTCATCCGCGTGGGAGACGAAGCACTGAGCCCTTCGTTGGCCACGGCAAACCGCACTTCGATGGTCTGCCCCGGCGTTACAAAGGCGCCCCCCCCGCGAAGACTCACCTGCTCCAGATTCACCACGAGGTTGGGCAGTGGCCCCTGGCCAAAGCGTTGGGTGAATTCTATGGCGTCGTCGCTGTCGTTGTGGATGACATAGGCCTCGCCGACCAGGGCCTCGAAGGCCTGGTAGGGAAACCAAAAAAAGCCGTCTTCCCCCCAGTCTTGTCCCCAGGAATTCATGACCCTGAAGGCGCCTCGCTCATCGTCGTAACCCACGACCACCGCGGCGTGATCGCCGAGGTAGGATTCCCGTTGGGTGTCGGGGGCATAGGTGGCCCCCAAAAGACCCTCAAAACCAAAGAAGTCCTCGAAGGATTGATACAACTGCATACCGATGAGCACGGGGTCTCCCCGGGCCAATAGACCTTTGATGTCGGAAAGCTGCAGTCGCCGGTTTTCGGCCACGGGCACCCGCCCCCAACCGAGGATTTTCTCTTGGGCCGCCACACTGGCTACCTCGGGGGAAGGTTCCATCGTACAGCCTTCGGGGTCGGTGGGATCATAGGGCATCTGGGAAAGGGTCACGGCGCCGACGTTTTTGAGTAGGTCGAGGATTTCCCTGGCGAGCACCCCTTCACCACAGCGCCCTCCGGTCTGGGACTTGTGGAGATTGAAATTAAAGGCCGGGCTAAACACCCGATCTTCGATCAACTGTCCCTGTTCATCCAGGAGGTCCCAGCCCCGTTCGATTTTCTCGTAGTAGGTCTTTATGGCGTAGGTGGCGCCCCAGGCCACGCAGCTGAACTGTCTACCTTGGGCTCCCGGCGGCGGGAAACTGCTACTCAAATCCACCCGAACCGGCCTAGAGCTCCCCAAGACGGCGTCGCTTTCGACAAACAGAGTCGTCACCGGCAAAGACTCTTCGGAGAGTTCCAGGTAGTCCGATTCTGCGGTCAACGTCAACCCAAGACCCTGGGGTAGCAAAAAGCGCAGGCGATACTCTTCGGATGTCAGAAAAGACCACGCCAGGCTCTGTCGAGGCTCTCCGGCTTCAAAGCGGGCCTTCCAAAACGCCAGGCCCTCGGAGTCGGGGTTGCGCTTTAGCATGCCGACGTACAGAGCTACGGTGTCGAGTTCGTTGGGATCGTCGATGCCGGGAAAGCGCTGCTCCACCTGGGCGAGGAACTCGGGGGCAAACAGGTAGGCCACGACCATATCGGCTTCGTCGAGCTCGCCGTTGGCGATGGCGTTGACCCAAAAATTCAATCCTTCGGGGTCGGCTTCTCGTTCGAGGAAATCTCGATAGAGCTGTTCGACAAACAGTTCGATGTCGCTGAATATGCTGTTGTCTTTGACATCGGGGTCGGTGCCCTTGACTATTTCTAGCTCGTCGGGGATGCCGTCGTCGTCGCGATCTTGGCCATGGGCAACCCCCACAACTAGGGCGCAACCCATCAACAGTATCCCTCGCCACAACTCACTGGGTTTCCGTGGCATTGCTTCCGATTCCTTGAATCCAGATAAAGGGGAATGCCGCGTCCTCGAGCTTCGACAACGCCCGAAGACACAGAACATGACACCATCATGAAGGACGGCTGACCATGGCCCCTGTCCCGGCCTCTGACAATGGACCAAAGTCCCAGGGCCCCGCACTCATTAAGTCTCAGAATAGGCAGTCTATCTCGGGGACTGTGCCCCGTCCACGCCGATCCTTGAGTCGCCATCGAGCAGTTCCAGACGGTTTTGGCCCCAGAACCCAACTCTGCTCTATCACCTTCAAAGGCTTCTTCGCGGGGATTTGGACGTCGAGTCCGGGGCCCCCTGGGACGCCCACAAACCCATAGACCTCGCCGACGCCTCGACCGGTTCCCTGGAGTTTCGCCCTCAGTTTAGCGACAATCTCGACGGCCTAGAGCACATCAACCCCCGGTGTAACACCTGGCTGGCGACGAGCAAACCGCCCCCCGGGTACCGGTGATCCTCGGATCGTTGGACCGGCAAAGCCTCCCCTGGGAGGCCCATGGATAAGGAGCACAAACGATGAACTTTTTGCGCAGAATCCCCTTTTGGGCTTGGCTTGTGATGATCGTGGGCCTGTGTTACGCCGTCTGGAACCCCGTGGGTTTCTCCATCTATCACCTGTGGCTGACCGACGCCGGCTTGTTCGTCAAGCTCGTGCCCACCTTTGTCGTCGTGGTGCTGATTAGCATGCTGTTAATTGCCACCTTTAACGCC
>JBHJHK010000281.1:0-7189 GCA_050330975.1 Candidatus Competibacterales bacterium
CGCCACGGCCTGCCGCGATGCCCCCCCGCCCTCCACCCCCTCCCCCGCTTGAGTCCCCATTTGGGAGTACCCACCGTGTGGGTGAAACGCGACGACCAAACGGGCTTGGGCCTCGGCGGCAACAAGACCCGCAAGCTGGAGTTTTTGCTGGCCGAGGCCCGGGCCACGGGCTGCGACACGGTGGTGACCGGCGGGGCGCTCCAGTCCAACCACTGCCACCAGACGGCGGCGGCGGCGGCGCGGCTGGGCATAGCCTGCCATCTGGCCCTGGGGGCGGCAAAACCCCCCGCCCAGCCCACAGGCAATTTGCTCCTGGATCAGCTGTTGGGGGCAGAGCTGCACTTTTGCGGCGATCAACGCAAGGGGGAGTCGTTGCCAGCCCTGGAGAAAAGCCTCAGGGCCCAGGGGCGCAAGCCCTACGTGATCCCCTACGGCGGCTCCAACGCCCTGGGCACCCTGGCCCTGGCCGCCGCCGTGGGGGAGCTGGTGGGCCAACTCCAAACGGCCAACGCGACCGTCGACGCCATCGTGGTGGCCTCCAGCTCCGGGGGTACCCAGGCGGGGCTGGCGTTGGGACTGGCGATGTTTGGCCTCCCGGCCCGCCTGGTGGGGATCGCCGTCGACAAACACTCGGGCTACGGCGGCACCGATGAGGGGTGGCTGGCGGATCTGGCCAACGCCGCCGCCGACCACATCGGCTACGACCGGCGCTTTGAGGCGGAGGACTTCGACGTCCGCCGGAACTACCTGGGGGCGGGCTACGGGGTGTTGGGGGAGGCCGAACGCCGGGCCATCGCCACCGTCGCCACCCAAGAGGGCTTGCTCCTGGACCCGGTGTACAGCGGCCGGGCCATGGCCGGGCTCATGGACCTCGTGACCCGGCGAGCCTTTGCCCGGGATGAAACGGTACTGTTCTGGCACACTGGGGGAACGCCGGCGCTGTTTGCCTACGGCGATGCCCTGTTGGCATCCCCTTGAAAACGGAGATAAAACCATGACCACCCCTGCGGGTATCACCCTCCTCGACGGCGGCATGGGCCAAGAGCTCATCCGCCGCTGGGGCCGACCGGCCACGCCCTTGTGGTCGACGGCCATGCTGTTGGAGGCGCCGGAATTGGTGACCCAGCTCCACGGGGACTTTATCGCCGCCGGCGCCGAAGTCATCATCGTCAACGCCTACGCCGTCACCCCCCCCCGACTGGCCCGGGAGGGCCTAGAAGAGCGTTTCCAGGAACTCCAGACCATCGCCCTGGAGGCGGCCCAGGAGGCCCGGGACCAGGGCGGTGAAGGGGTGCGCATCGCCGGTTGCCTGCCGCCCCTAGTGGCCAGTTACCGACCCGACCTAGCGCGCCCCGAGGACGCCGCCCTAGAGGACTACCGACGGATCGTCGCCGCCCAGGCCCACGGCGTGGATTTCTTCTTGTGCGAGACCCTGCCCTCCATCGCCGAGGCCCGGGTGGCCACCACCGCCGCCCGGGAGAGCGGCAAGCCGGTGTGGACGGCGTTGACCGTCGACGACGCCGACGGCACCCGCCTGCGCTCGGGGGAATCCCTGGTGGCTGGGTTTGAAGCGGCCCGGGAGGCGGGGGCCGAAGCGGTGCTGGTCAACTGCTCCACCCCCGAGGCCACCGCCGTGGCCATGGCCACTGTGGCCCCCCAGGGAGGGCGTTTTGGGGCCTACGCCAACGGCTTTGTCTCGGTGGCACCCCTCCAACCCGGGGGCACCGTGGACGCCCTAGAGGCCCGCCGGGATCTGGACCCCGAGGCCTACGCCGAGGCCGCCATGGCCTGGGTAGCGACGGGGGCCGTCATCGTCGGCGGCTGCTGCGAAGTGGGTCCCGCCCACATCCGCGCCCTGGGGCGGCGGTTGGGCCGGGGGTGAGCTCAGTCCAGGGCGATCCTGAGCTTTTTCAGCGACCCGTCCTTGCCGCGGATCAGCAACTCGCCGCCCTCTTCTAAAATCTCATTTAGATAGGCCATCACCGCGAGGGCCGTACCCACCACCTCGGCCTTGCTCTTCGCCCGGAGGCTTTCCTTGAGGGCCTCGGTGTTTGCGACATCCTCGGCCGTGAGGTTCATTGTTACTTTTTGCGTGCTCATCTATTTTTGCGCGAGAACCCCGCCCCGGGGGGCGGAGGGGGAGAATACACCACGTCCGGCGCGGTTGCGTCACCCGTTTCGCAGCCTCCGTTCGTACTGGGTTGAAACAATAAGTCGTGGTTAGGGGCTCCCTGGAACCGCTGGCACAACTGGAAAATAATGTATTTAGGGGCATGTTTATCGGCCCCGTCGCCCGTCACCACGGTAAGCGGATCTCGGCATTTGTACCAGCAATTTCCCCGGGACGCTCTCCCACTGCCAGCCCGGAATCCTCTGGACGAAGCTGCCATGTCATTGAAACGCATTGCCCAGGAGACCTTGACCATCACCCAAGACGGCGCATTCACCGCGCCCTCGGGCAAGGTCGTCCATTTTGCCCCTGCCCAGCGCCGGGCCGAAGACGCCACTGTCTTGTATCGACCCGACGAGCTCCCCGGGCTGTTGGCGGCACAGCCACCGGATGGTGGGGGGTTCCCCACCGTGGAGGTCACCGACGAAACCACCCAGGCGGCGGCCCACCGGCTGGTGGTCTGGGAGGGATGCCGCGATTTGGTGTTGTTGAATTTCGCCTCGGCCCGCAACCCCGGCGGGGGTTTTCTCAACGGGGCCAAGGCCCAAGAGGAGGATCTGGCTCGCTGTTCGGGCCTCTATCTCTGCCAACTCAAGCAGCCGGATTACTACGCCGCCAACCGCGCCGAGCCCTCGCTGCTCTACACCGACCACATCATCTATTCGCCCCGGGTACCGTGGTTTAGGATCGACCACCGCAGCCTGCTGGAGGATTATTTCCCGGCCTCGGTCATCACGGCACCGGCCCCCAACGCCGGACAAGTCCTGGGCCGCGACCCCACCGCTCAGCCCGAGATCGGACGAACCCTGCGCCGCCGGGCGGGATACGTCCTCGCCGTGGCCCGGGACAACGGCCACCGCACGTTGCTCTTGGGGGCCTGGGGCTGTGGCGTTTTTCGCAACGATCCCGCCGTGGTGGCGGACGCCTTTGGGCAATGGCTACAAAGCCCGACCTTCCGAGGATGCTTCCATCGGGTGGTTTTCGGGGTCTACGACTCGAGCCCGGGTCAAGGGACCTTGAAGGCCTTTCAAAAGCCGTGGCAACCCCCAACCCCTCCCCAAAACGGCGCCTAGACCAAGTAGTCACCTCGTTCGCGCCGGCGACGCCCCGGCCATCACCTGGTTGCGCAACGCCACGGTGATGTGCTCTTGCAGGGCCGGCCAGCAAAACTCCTGGGCCCAGCGGGCGATGGCGCTGAGTTGTTTCACCACCCGACCGATGGCAACCTCTTCGTCGGCCTCGCTGACCAGTGCCGGCACCAACGCCACCGCCAGGCTTTCCAGGCGATTGTGGACCTCGTCCACCAGTTCCCCGAGGACGGTACGACACGCCGGATGATCCAAGCGGGTGGCGAACAGGTACAACTGCCCCACCTGGCGCAACTTGGCTTCGAAATCGGCGATGGGGATGTCGTCTTCCAGTTCGTCTTCCAACTCGTCCAACAGCCGCATCGCCAGGGCCTTGGTGCCTTCGGCAAAGGTGGCGACACCGCTGACTCCCATGGCCGCCGCCGCCGCCAACGTGTCCCCATCCCCCGCCAACAGCCGCTGGGCCAGGGCGATGAGTTCCTCAACGTCTTCCCACAACGACGCCAGCTCTGCTCGACCCTGGTCGTCTTGGGCTGTAATGGCCAGTTGAATCATGGCGTTGAGCCGCCCCATGACCTGGCTGCCGTAGAGCTGACGGGTCTGGCGGGCCAGGCCCACTTGGGCCTCGGCACCCAGGGTCTCCAACGCCAACTCCAGGGCCTCTAGGCGCAACAGCCCGGCGTTGAGGGCCAAGAGGTCGGGGCGATGGCCGCTGAACAACGCCGCGTTGAGGGCGGCACCGTAGCGAATGACATGGTCCACCAGCCCCTGGCTCAACCCCTCCCCCACCTGCTGCACCACAGCGGCCACCTCCGAGCCCTTGGGCCCGACGTCGAGATCCACGGCGGTGCGGCTCAGGAGGGCAAAAAGCCGCACCAACCCCAACCAGTCGGAGCGTCCCCGCCCGGTCTGACCGGGCACTGGGGCGTGATCGCCGATCAAAGGAGCCAGTAACCGCAGCTGTTCCCCACAGTAGCGGGCCAAGGCCAGGTCGGTGTCGGTCCCCACCGCCACGGCGAGGCGCCGTCCCAACGCTTCGGTGAGGGTGTCCAACCGCTTGGCCGTCGCCAGGTTGCCACAGGTCTGGATGAGGGCATGGAGCACGCCGTCGTCGTCCGCCTCCGGGTCAAGCGCGCGCCGTTGGCCAGGGACCCCCTCGGCGGTCTCCTCGGCGTCGGCGGGGGTGGGCAGCCGTAGGGTCGCCCCCAGGTCGACGTCGGTGGTCCCGTCCTCGTCTTCTCGGATGGCGACCCGCTGGCGGCTGTCGGCCGCCGGCGACAGCCGCTTTGACACGTCTTTGTCGGCGGCGAGGGTGTCGATCAACGGCATCAGCGCCGCGGCGAAGTCCCGGGCGCTGGCAAAGCGCTGGTCGGGGTCTTTAGCCAGGGCGCGGGTGAGGATCCCATCGAGGGCGGTGGCCAGGGGGACGGGCAGGGTGTCGAAATGGTGGGACGGGGGCTCGGGCTCGACGTGGAGCACCTGGTAGATCAACGTGGGCAAACTGTCGGCCCTGAGGGGCTTGTAGCCGGTGATCAGCCAGTAGAGCACCGCCCCCACGGCGTAGAGGTCGCTGCGGCCGTCGACGTCGTCGCCCTTGAGCTGTTCCGGCGCCATATAGGCCGGGGTCCCCACCAACTCGCCGGTGCGGGTCAGCTCCGAAGCCTCCTCCCGGGCCACCCCAAAGTCCACCAGCTTCACATCTTCTTCGCCACACCAAAACACATTGGAGGGCTTGATGTCCCGGTGGATCACTCCGTGGCGGTGAGCGTGGTCCAAAGCCGCCAACAACCGCACGGTGAACCGCAGGCGCTTGAGGATATCTACCAAGTTAAAGGGCGCGGACAAGTCGTTGAGTAACCGCCCCTGGACGAGCTCCATGATCAAATAGGTCAGCTCGTCGGTGTGGCCGAAGTCGTAGACCCTGACAATGCCCGGGTGGGTCAACTGCTGGCCGATGCGCGCCTCCCGGGCAAAGCGGTCCATCACCGTCTGGCGCTCGCTACTGGCCACCAACGCCAAATCGAGGGTCTTGAGGGCCACGATTTGTTGAGTCTCCGGGTTCAAAGCCCGGTAGACGATACCCATGGAGCCCCGCCCCAACAAATTCAGCAGGTGGTAGGGGCCGATGATCCGCGGGGTGTCGTTGGCCCCGGCGTTGGCGACGGGATCGCTCATGGTCAGGTCAGGGGAACCCGCCTCAAGCCACCGCCTCGAGGGCCTGGGGCAAGTCGAGGTAGATTTCAAACAACGACGAGAATCCGGAGATATCGAACACCTGGTGGACATTGTCGGACAGCCCCGCCAACGCCAGGCGTCCACCCCCGACTTGGGTGCGCTTGAACGCCATCAACAACACCCGAAGGCCCGCACTGCTGACGAAGTTCACCGCCGCAAAGTTCAGCACCACGGCCTGGTGCCCCTGCCCGAGGATGGCGAGGAGCTGCTGTTCAAAGTCCCCCACGGTGGCGCTGTCCAACCGGCCCTGGAGATGGACCACCTGGGCGCCCTGGTGGGATTCGTGGGTCAATGAAAAACCTTGGCTCATGGCGTTTTCCCTGGTGGTGGGGCCAGCGGTTGGCCGCCCTGCCCCCGCGGCCCTCCGCACCCCTCGGTCGGGGACGGAGCCCCATTCTAACCCGTTCCCAAGATCCTCGGTAACAAAGGATGGGGCAGATCTCAAATCCCTTGGCCCAAGGGCACCGGCGGCGAGACGGCGGTGGTCATCCAGGCACCGGCCAGTTCGCCGTCGGCGACCTTGTCCACCTGCCAGCGGTAGCCGAGGAGCTGGCCCTCCTGGGTAGTCACGGTCACGGCAAAGATCACCCGCTCACCCCCCGTCTCCACCACCTCCAAGGCGTGGGATCGATGCCCCAAGAGGTCGCTGTACTGGGGACCCTTGAGCATGCGAATAAAGCGCGGCAAAGGCCCGGTGACGGCCTTGTTGGCCGGATGGGCAAAGGCAAAGGCCGTGGCGATGCCGGCATCGGGTTCGGGGTCATCGGGGGTTTTGAGGGCGTTTAGTTGGATGGATACCACTTCGCGAGGGGATAGCTCGGGGGCGGGCTCGGGGGCGGCGTGGCCGCTGCTCGACCAGCCGCCGAGGAGCAGGACCGACAAGGCGATGAAGGACATTTGCAACACGGGAGTTCTCCGCGGTGATTCAAAGGGATCACCCCTTTAGTTGGCGGTGTGAAATCAAAGTTTTATTCCCCCTGGTACGCCCGGTTTTCCGTCAGCTCGATGGCCAAGGGCCGCCGTTGATCGTCGATGGAGACATAGACAAAGACCCCTTCGGTGACCTTGACCCGCCCCTGGGCGATGGCCTGGCGCAGCACCCACACCTGGATACCCACGGTCATAGAGGTGCGGCCGACGCGCTTGAAGTCGGCGTAGCAACACACCACGTCGCCGACGAAAACCGGCCGATGAAACGTCATGGCCTCGACGGCCACCGTGGCCACTCGGTTGCGGGCCCGGGCCTTGGCCGCCAAGCCGCCGGCGATGTCCATCTGGGCCAACAACCAGCCGCCGAAGATGTCGCCGTTGGGGTTAGTGTCGGCGGGCATGGCCAGGGTGCGAAGCATCAACTCCCCCTGGGGGACTTCCAACCCTTCGGGCTCAGACATGGCATTTCCTCCATGGCAAGACTAATCTCGATGGCTATTTCGAATCACTTCGCCGCCGCCCTGCGGCCACCCTTGGAGATTAGCATCTATGCAATACGCCCACCTCGGCCGCAGCGATATCCGCGTCAGTCGCATTTGTCTTGGCACCATGACCTGGGGAGAGCAAAACAGCGAAGCGGAGGCCCACGCCCAGTTGGACTACGCCCTGGACCGGGGGGTCAATTTTATCGACCCCGCCGAGATCTACTACGTCCCCGCCAGGGCCGAGGCCCAGCCGCGCACCGCGGGCTATATCTGCAGCAGGC
>JBHJHK010000282.1:0-15959 GCA_050330975.1 Candidatus Competibacterales bacterium
CGTCGAAATGGTCATGCCCGGCGACAACGTCAAAATCAACGTCAGCCTCATCGCACCCATCGCCATGGAGGAGGGCTTGCGCTTCGCCATCCGCGAGGGCGGCCGCACCGTCGGCGCCGGCGTCGTCGCCAAAATCCTCAAATGAGTCACCAAACAACTACATTTATAAGGTATCATCTGAAGTTCTGAGAAAAAAAGTTTTTACCTACAGGCCAGTAGCTCAACTGGCAGAGCAGCGGTCTCCAAAACCGCAGGTTGGGGGTTCGAGTCCCTCCTGGCCTGCCATTAATCACCTTCGAGCGCGGCCATTCTTTGGTTAGCGCTCTTATCTTTTCCTAAAGAACGATTATGGATCTCAAGTCTGTCGCGCAGCCAAAACAAGACACGTTCAAACTCGCTTCGGCCGCAACCCTGCTGATCGTCGCCATCGGGGCATTTTACTACTTTGCCGACGCCCTGCTCTTGGTGCGTGTCATCGGTTTACTCGCCGCTGTGGGCGTAGCCGTATGGATCGTTTCAATGACAGAACTCGGCCACCAGCTGTCGGGATTTGTCCGCGACTCTCAGATTGAACTGCGTAAGGTCGTTTGGCCAACCCGCCAGGAAACCCTCCAGACCAGCTTAGCAGTGATCATTATGGTGTTAATTATGGGGGTATTTTTGTGGCTCTTGGACATGTTGTTATTTTGGATTGTTCGTCAATTGACGGGCTGAGCTGACCCCCCAAGCAAAAGCAAGCGAGTGACCCTTTGCCATGGCCACCATGCGTTGGTATGTCGTCCAGGCCTACTCAGGCTTTGAACACCGGGTGCGCCGCTCTTTAGAGCAGTATGTGCGTCGGGAGGGTATGGAAGATCGCTTTGGCGATATTCTCGTCCCCACGGAGGAAGTGGTGGAAATGCGCGATGGTCAGCGTCGCAAGAGCGAACGCAAGTTCTTTCCCGGCTATGTGCTCGTGCAAATGGCCATGGATGAAGACACTTGGCACTTGGTAAAGAGCGTGCCCAAAGTGTTGGGCTTTATCGGTGGCTCCAGCGACAAGCCCGCACCCATTTCCGACAAGGAAGCGGAAATCATCATGCTTCGCATTCAAGAGGGCGTCGACAAACCCAAACCCAAGGTGCTCTATGAACCCGGCGAAGTCGTGCGGGTCATCGATGGCCCCTTCAACGACTTTAACGGCGTCGTCGAAGAGGTCAACTACGAGAAAAGTCGTCTGCGGGTAGCCGTCTCCATCTTCGGTCGCTCCACGCCTGTCGAGTTGGAGTTTAGCCAAGTGGAAAAGGCCTAACTCGCGTTCGGCACTAGGCCTTTGCGGTTTGTCCTCTTCCGCAGGCCGTTTCCGGTGTGCCCCAAGGGGCATTGATTGTGGGGAGCCCTACGGCGCTAGAACCCACCCATTAGGAGCAATACCCCATGGCCAAAAAAGTCACGGCCTACGTCAAACTCCAAGTTTCCGCTGGCAAAGCCAATCCCAGCCCGCCGGTGGGTCCAGCCCTCGGTCAGCACGGGGTCAACATCATGGAGTTTTGCAAGACCTTTAACGCCCAGAGCCAACATCTGGAGCCCGGTTCTCCGACGCCGGTCATCATTACCATTTACAACGATCGCAGCTTCACCTTTATCATCAAAACGCCACCGGCGTCTTATCTACTCAAGAAAGCAGCGGGTATCAGCAAGGGCAGCCCTAACCCCAACACCCAAAAGGTAGGCAAGGTCACCCGCGAGCAGCTCGAGGAAATTGCCAAGATCAAGATGCCCGACCTCACCGCCGCCGACCTCGACGCCGCCGTGCGCAGCGTCGCCGGTAGCGCCCGGGCCATGGGCCTCGAGCCCGAGGGAGTCGTGTGATGGGGAAACTGTCCAAGCGGTTGCAAGCCATTCGGGAAAAGGTCGATTCCACCAAGCTCTACCCCATCGACAAGGCGTTGAGCTTGCTCAAGGAGACGGCGACGGCCAAATTCACCGAATCCGTCGACGCCGCCGTCAACCTAGGGGTGGATCCCCGCAAGTCGGACCAAGTGGTGCGGGGTTCCACGGTGTTGCCCCACGGCACCGGCAAGCAGGTCCGTGTGGCGGTTTTTGCCCAAGGCGCCAACGCCGATGCGGCCACCGCCGCCGGCGCCGATCGGGTGGGGTTTGAAGATCTCGCCGAAGCCATGAAGGGCGGCGAGTTGGACTACGATGTCGTCATCGCCTCCCCCGACGCCATGCGAATCGTTGGCCAACTCGGCCGGGTCCTCGGCCCCCGGGGCTTGATGCCCAACCCCAAGGTGGGTACCGTGACTCCCAATGTCAGCGAGGCGGTAAAAAACGCCAAGGCCGGCCAGGTGCGCTACCGCACCGACAAAACCGGCATTATCCACTGCGGCATTGGCAAAATTGACTTTCAACCCCAGGCCATCCAGGAAAATCTCCAGGCGTTGGTCGTCGATTTACAAAAGGCCAAACCCGCCACCTCCAAGGGAATCTATCTGCGGCGTATCACCCTGTCCACCACCATGGGACCGGGTTTAACCATCGATCAAAGTACCCTGACGCTTTGAAGTTGCCTCGGGCGTCGGGGAGTTCTTCTTTGGGACAGTCGGGTCAGACCCGCTGTCGTCAAAGACCGCAGGCGCAGCCAAGGCGTCCTCGCCTTGGCTGCTTAATCGACGTGTGTTGGCCTGCGCAGACGGCGCAGTCTTGACCTTCGGGAAAAGGCGGCCGTGCCCAAGGGATTGGGTTCTCCCGATCCTGGAACTAGAGCGCAAAGGCGTGATGAAGGCAGGTGATCTTGCTGTCCATCCCTTTGCAAGCCTTTTGCGGGAATCGCGATGAGTCTCAATTTAGCCGAAAAACAGGCCGTGGTTGCCGAAGTCGGCGAGGTGGCCCAAAAAGCCCAGTCTGCCCTGTCAGCGGAGTACCGGGGGCTGACGGTGGCCCAAATGAACGCTTTGCGGGTCAAGGCCCGGGAACAGGGGGTTTACCTGCGGGTGGTGAAAAACACCCTGGCTCGGCGGGCCATTCAGGGCACCAGCTTTGAGTGCCTCCAGGACGTCTTGGTGGGGCCTTTGGTGCTGGCCTTTTCCCTGGAAGACCCCGGCGCCATCGCCCGGCTGTTCAAGGATTTCGTCAAGGACGCCAGCTACGACAAGTTGGTCATCAAGCATGTGGCTATGGGCAACCAGCTATTGCCGGCCAACGACTTGCAAAAGCTGGCCGAGCTGCCCACCAAGGATCAGGCCCTGGCCATGCTCATGGGGGTGATGCTCGCCCCGGTGGAACAGCTGGCACGCGCCCTCAACGACATCCCCGGTCAGGTGGTCCGCGCCACCAACGACATCCCCGGTCGCGCCGTGCGGGTGGTCGCCGCCGTCCAACGCCAGAAGGAAGAGGCCGCGGGCGAAGCGGGTTGATGTGCCCCGCCCCACCGTCGAGTCATCTGTGACCCCGCACCCACACATTTATTATTGCAGGAGAATGATCCATGGCCGTTTCTGTCGATGAAATCCTCGATTCCATCTCCAACATGACCGTCCTCGAAGTGGTGGACTTGGTCAAAAAGATGGAAGACAAGTTTGGCGTTAGCGCCCAAGCTGCCGCCGCCCCCATGATGATGGGCGCCATGCCCGGTGCTCCCGCTGAAGAGGCCGCTCCCGTCGAAGAGCAGACCGAATTCGACGTGGAGCTGACCAGCTTTGGCGAGAAGAAGGTCAACGTCATCAAGGTGATCCGCGCCATCACCGGCCTTGGCCTCAAGGAGGCCAAGGACCTGGTGGACGGGGTGCCCTCCAAAGTCAAGGAGGCGATCCCCAAAGAAGAGGCCGAGGACATCAAAAAGCAGCTTGAGGAGGCCGGCGCCAAGGTCGAAGTCAAGTGATATTGGCGTGTCCATGGCCCGTGGACACCCGGGAAGGTGGGGGTTGACCCCACCTTCCCTTGCCTTTCTAGGGCAAAAGACGCCAGACCGCTCCTCGGTATTGAGGAGCGGTTTTCCTGGCATAGCAGGACGCCGGTTTTGCACGTATTCCCCGTTGTCGAGGAAGCCCGATGGCCTACACTTTTACTGAAAAAAAGCGCGTTCGCAAGAACTTCGGTAAGCGGCCCAGCATTTTGGAAGTGCCCTATTTGCTCGGCATCCAGCTGGACTCCTATCGGGATTTTCTGCAGATGGAGACCCCTTTGGATCAGCGTCGCGACGTGGGTCTCCACGCGGCGTTTAAATCGGTTTTTCCCATTGTCAGCTACTCGGGCAACGCCCAGTTGGAGTACGTGAACTACCGCCTGGGCGACCCGGTATTCGACGTGCGCGAGTGCCAGATCCGCAGCCTGACCTACGCCGCGCCCCTGCGGGTCAGGCTGCGGTTGGTGATCTTGGACAAAGACGCCGAAACCGGTGCCCAATACATTAAAAACATCAAGGAAAACGAAGTCTACATGGGGGAAATGCCCCTCATGACCCAAAACGGTACCTTTGTCATCAACGGCACCGAGCGGGTCATTGTCTCCCAGCTCCACCGTTCTCCAGGGGTGTTCTTCGACCACGACAAGGGCAAGACCCACTCCTCGGGGAAGTTGTTGTTCTCGGCGCGGATCATTCCCTATCGGGGCTCGTGGCTGGACTTTGAATTCGACGCCAAGGATATCCTCTACGCCCGCATCGACCGCCGGCGCAAACTGCCGGTGACGGTATTGCTGCGGGCGTTGGGTTTCTCCACTGAAGAGATCCTCAATACCTTCTTCGATACCAACACCTTTCATTTCACCCCGGAGGGCTTGAGCCTCGACTTGATCCCCGAGCGCCTCAAGGGGGAGACGGCGAGCTTTGACATCCAGGTGGGTGACCAGCTGCTAGTGGAGAACGGACGGCGCATCACCGCCAAACACATCCGCGACCTCAAAAAAGCTGAGGTGGATAGGCTGCCCGTCCCCCCAGACTACCTGGTGGGCAAGATTTTGGCCCACGACGCAGTGGACCCCAGCACTGGCGAGTTGCTGGCCAACGCCAATGACGAGCTCACCTTGGAGCTGTTGGAAAAATTCCACGAGGCCAAGCTCGAGCAGTTTCGGACGTTGTACGTCAACGACCTGGATCGGGGCCCCTACATTTCCCACACCCTGCGGTTGGACGTCACCCGCAGCGAGTTGGAAGCCCAGGTGGAGATCTACCGGATGATGCGCCCCGGGGAGCCGCCCACCAAGGAAGCAGCCCAGGCCCTGTTCGACAACCTGTTCTTTTCCGAGGAGCGCTACGATCTCTCCCCCGTGGGCAGGATGAAATTCAACCGCCGGGTGGGGCGTGATGCCATCACCGGCCCCGGGGTGCTGTCCAACGATGACATCATCGCCGTCCTCAAGGTGCTCATCGACATCAAAGACGGCAACGGCCAGGTGGACGACATCGATCACTTGGGCAATCGACGCATCCGCTGTGTGGGCGAGATGGCCGAGTACGTGTTCCGGGTGGGCCTAGTGCGGGTGGAGCGCGCGGTGAAGGAGCGCCTGGGCATGGCGGAGTCCGAGGATCTCACCCCCCAGGACCTCATCAACGCCAAGCCCGTGGCAGCGGCCATCAAGGAGTTCTTTGGCTCTTCCCAGTTGTCGCAATTTATGGATCAAAACAATCCCCTCTCCGAGGTCACCCACAAGCGGCGGGTGTCGGCCTTGGGACCCGGGGGTCTGACTCGGGAGCGGGCGGGCTTTGAAGTGCGGGACGTCCACCCCACCCACTACGGCCGGGTGTGCCCCATCGAGACCCCCGAGGGACCCAATATCGGTCTCATCAATTCCTTGGCGGTCTACGCCCGCACCAACCAGTCCGGGTTTCTGCAAACCCCCTACCGCCAGGTAAAAGACGGCCGGGTCACCGACCGCATCGACTATCTGTCGGCCATCGAAGAGGGCAACTACGTCATCGCCCAGGCCAACGCGCCGTTGGACGAGGAGGGCCGCCTCAACGCCGAACTGGTGTCGTGTCGCCACCTCAACGAATTCGCCCTCATGGACCCCACCAAGGTCCAGTACATGGACATCTCCCCCAAGCAGATCGTCTCGGTAGCGGCGGCCCTCATCCCGTTTTTGGAGCACGATGACGCCAACCGGGCCCTCATGGGGTCCAACATGCAGCGCCAGGCGGTGCCCACCCTCCAGGCCGAGAAACCCCTGGTGGGCACGGGTATCGAACGCACCGTGGCCATCGATTCGGGGGTGACGGTGGTGGCCCAGCGGGGTGGAGTGGTGGATTCGGTGGACGCCAGCCGCATCGTGGTGCGGGTCAACGACGAGGAGACCGAAGCCGGCGAGCCGGGGGTGGATATCTACAACCTCACCAAGTATACCCGCTCCAACCAAAACACCTGTATCAACCAACGCTCCCTGGTGAAGCCCGGGGATGTGGTGGCCCGGGGCGACGCCTTGGCCGACGGTCCCTCCACGGACTTGGGGGAATTGGCCTTGGGCCAAAATCTCCTGGTGGCGTTCATGCCCTGGAATGGCTACAACTTCGAGGACTCCATCCTCATTTCCGAGCGGGTGGTCAAAGAGGATCGCTTTACCACTATCCACATCGAAGAGCTCAACTGCGTGGCCCGGGACACCAAGCTGGGTCCCGAGGAAATCACCGCCGACCTTCCCAACGTCGGCGAGGCGGCCTTGGCCAAGCTCGACGAGGCGGGCATCGTCTATATCGGCGCCGAAGTCAAGGCCGGGGACATCTTGGTGGGCAAAGTCACCCCCAAGGGGGAGACCCAACTCACCCCCGAGGAAAAACTGCTGCGGGCTATCTTTGGCGAAAAGGCCAGCGACGTCAAAGACACCAGCCTCCGGGTGTTGTCGGGGATGGACGGCACGGTCATCGACGTGCGGGTATTCACCCGAGACGGCGTGGAGAAGGACTCTCGGGCCAAGCAGATCGAGGCCACCGAGCTGGCCCGGGTCAAAAAGGACCTCAACGACCAACGACGCATCCTCGAGGATGACCTGTTCCAACGGGTGGAGAAAATCCTGGTGGGGCAGGTGGCGGAAAGTGGTCCCGAGGGTTTCCATCCCGGGGCCGAGATCTCAGGGGTCTACCTCCACAAGCTGCCCCGGGAGCGCTGGTTTGAGATCCAAGTCCGCGACGAAACCGTGAGCGAGCAGCTGGAGTTGATCCGCGATCAACTGGACCAACAGCGCCAGGACTTCGAGCGCCGCTTCGAAGAAAAGCGCGGCAAGATCATCCAAGGGGACGACCTGGCCCCGGGGGTGTTGAAGATGGTCAAGGTCTATCTGGCGGTAAAACGCCGGATTCAGCCCGGGGACAAAATGGCTGGCCGCCACGGCAATAAGGGGGTGGTGTCCATGATCGTACCCCAGGAGGACATGCCCTACCTGGAGGACGGTACACCGGTGGACATCGTCCTCAACCCCCTGGGGGTGCCATCGCGGATGAATGTGGGTCAGGTGCTGGAGACCCACTTGGGGTGGGCCGCCAAGGGGCTGGGGCTCAAGTTAGGCCGGATGCTCGACGCCCGGGCCGCCCTGGGGGAACTGCGGGAGTTGTTGCACCGCATTTACAACAATGGCGACCATCCCCAGGTGGACTTCGACCAATTCAGCGATGGGGAAATCCTAGAGCTTTGTCACAACCTGCGCCGCGGGGTCCCCATGGCAACGCCGGTGTTCGACGGCTGTGTGGAAGCGGAACTGCGGGACATGTTGGCCCTGGCCGACCTGCCCACCTCGGGCCAGACCACCCTGTTTGACGGTCGCACCGGCGATTCCTTCGACCGACCGGTGACCGTGGGCTATATGTATATGCTCAAGCTCAACCACTTGGTGGACGACAAGATGCATGCCCGTTCCACGGGGCCCTATTCGTTGGTCACCCAGCAACCCCTAGGGGGCAAGGCCCAATTTGGTGGCCAGCGCTTCGGGGAGATGGAGGTCTGGGCCCTAGAGGCCTACGGCGCCGCCTACACCCTCCAGGAAATGCTCACCGTCAAGTCCGACGACGTCAACGGTCGCACCAGTGTCTACAAGAACATCGTCGACGGCGACCACCGCATGGAGGCCGGCATGCCCGAGTCTTTTAATGTCTTGGTCAAAGAGATCCGCTCGTTGGGCATCAACATCGAGCTCGAAAATGAGAGACCGTCAGCGGGGCGCTGGGTTGCCCCCCCTACCCTGGAGCGGTTTGCTATGAAAGAGTTGCTGAACCTCTTCAAACAGCAGGATGGCCTAGAGAGCTTCGAGGCCATCCGCATCGGTCTAGCCTCTCCGGATATGATCCGGTCGTGGTCCTTTGGAGAAGTCAAAAAGCCCGAGACCATCAATTATCGGACCTTTAAGCCCGAACGCGACGGGTTGTTCTGCGCCAAGATCTTCGGCCCAATCAAGGACTACGAGTGCCTGTGCGGCAAGTACAAGCGCCTCAAGCACAGGGGCGTGGTGTGCGAGAAATGCGGCGTGGAAGTCACCTTGGCCAAGGTGCGCCGGGAGCGCATGGGGCACATCGAATTGGCCAGCCCCGTGGCCCACATTTGGTTTTTAAAGTCCCTCCCCAGCCGCATTGGCCTGTTGCTGGACATGACCCTGCGGGATATCGAGCGGGTGCTGTACTTCGAGTCCTTTGTGGTCATCGATCCCGGCATGACACCCCTGGAGCGGGGCCAGCTGTTGTCCGACGAGACCTACCTCGAGGCCATGGAGCAACACGGCGACGACTTCGACGCCCGGATGGGCGCCGAGGCCATCTACGAACTGTTGATCTCCATGAATCTCAAAGACGAGGCCCTAAGGCTTCGAGAAGAGATCGCCGACTGCACCTCGGAGACCAAACTCAAGCGCATCACCAAGCGCCTCAAGCTCATCGAATCCTTCCTGGACTCCGGCAATCGGCCGGAGTGGATGATCATGACGGTGCTGCCGGTGCTTCCCCCGGATCTGCGCCCCTTGGTGCCCCTGGACGGCGGACGCTTTGCCACCTCGGATCTCAACGACCTCTACCGGCGGGTGATCAACCGCAACAACCGGTTGCGGCGGCTGCTGGAGCTCAGCGCTCCGGACATCATCGTCCGCAACGAAAAGCGCATGCTCCAGGAGGCGGTGGACAGCCTGCTGGACAACGGCCGCCGGGGCCGGGCGATCACTGGCACCAACAAACGCCCCCTCAAGTCGTTGGCCGACATGATCAAGGGCAAACAGGGGCGCTTTCGCCAGAACCTGTTGGGCAAACGGGTGGACTACTCCGGTCGCTCGGTGATCGTGGTGGGTCCCACCCTCAAGCTCCACCAGTGCGGTCTGCCGAAGAAACTGGCCCTGGAGCTCTTCAAGCCGTTTATCTTTTCCAAGCTCATCCGAAACGGCATCGCCACCACCATCAAGGCCGCCAAGAAGATGGTGGAGCGGGAAGACGCCCAGGTGTGGGACATCCTCGAAGATGTTATCCGCGAGCATCCGGTGATGCTCATCCGCGCCCCCACCCTCCACCGGTTGGGGATCCAGAGCTTTGAGCCGGTGCTCATCGAGGGCAAGGCCATCCAGCTCCACCCCTTGGTGTGTACTGCCTTTAACGCCGACTTCGACGGCGACCAGATGGCCGTCCATGTGCCGTTGTCCATCGAGGCCCAGCTGGAGGCCCGGGCGTTGATGATGGCCACCAACAACGTCTTGTCCCCCGCCAACGGCGACCCCATCATCGTGCCCTCCCAGGACGTGGTGTTGGGTCTCTACTACATGACCCGAGAGCGGGTGGGGGCCCGGGGCGAGGGGATGGTGTTTGCCGACGTCGCCGAGGTCCACCGGGCCTACCAGGCGGGGCGGGCCGAACTCCAGGCCCGCATCCAGGTGCGGCTCCCCGTCTTAGAGGTGGACGAGGACGGCGCCGAAACCACCGTCCTGCGGCGCAAGGAAACCACCGTGGGCCGGGCACTGTTGTCGGAGTTGCTACCCTCGGGGCTGCCCTTTGAGCTCATCAACCGGAGCCTCAACAAAAAGGCCATTTCCCGATTGATCAACGCCTGCTATCGGCGCAAAGGCCTCAAGGACTCGGTGATTTTCGCCGACCAAATCATGTATACCGGCTTTTACTACGCCATGAAGTCCGGTTCGTCCATCGGCTTCGAGGATTTGGTCATCCCCAAGGAGAAGCAAACGATACTCAACGAAGCCGAAGACGAGGTCAAGGAGATCGAAAACCAGTATGCTTCGGGCTTTGTCACCAAGGGGGAGCGCTACAACAAGGTGGTGGACATCTGGTCCAAGGCCAACGACCGGGTGGCCCAGGCCATGATGAAGGGGCTGGGCCGCGAGCGCATCCCCTTGAGTGTGGGGCGCCATCTGGAACTCCAGCGGGCCGAGGGATTGCGCGCTTTGGAGAACCGTTGGCGAGATGGCGAGCTGGACGCCGAGGGTTATCGGGCAGCGGTGGAAACCCTGGAGGCGGAAATCCGCGCCCAAGCCGCCGATCCCGAGGGGGTGAATCCCGAGGTCAAGGAGCAGGATTCCTTCAATTCGGTGTTTATGATGGCCGACTCCGGCGCCCGGGGCTCGCCGGCCCAGATTCGTCAGTTGGCCGGCATGCGGGGGCTCATGGCCAAGCCCGACGGCTCCATCATCGAGACCCCCATCACCGCCAATTTCCGCGAGGGATTGACGGTACTCCAGTACTTTATTTCCACCCACGGCGCCCGCAAGGGTCTGGCCGACACCGCCCTCAAGACCGCCAACTCCGGTTATCTCACCCGGCGCCTGGTGGACGTGGCCCAGGATCTAGTGGTCACCGAAGAGGACTGCGGCACCCTCGAAGGCCTGTTGATGACCCCCATTATCGAGGGGGGCGAAGAACTGGTGCCCTTGCGGGATCAGGTCTTGGGCCGGGTGCTAGCCGAGGAAGTCCTCAAGCCCGGCAGCAATGACGTGTTGATCGCCAACGGCACCTTGCTGGACGAGGCGTTGGTGGATACCCTCGATCACCACGGTGTCGACCAGATCATGGTGCGCTCCCCCATCACCTGTGAGACCCGCTACGGCATTTGCTCGGCGTGCTATGGCCGCGACCTGGCCCGGGGCCATCGGGTCAACCCCGGGGAAGCCGTGGGGGTCATCGCCGCCCAGAGTATCGGCGAGCCGGGCACCCAGCTCACCATGCGCACCTTTCACATCGGCGGCGCCGCTTCCAAAAGCGCCACGGTGAGCAGTATCCAGGTGCGTTCCCGGGGTACCGTGCGCCTCAACAACCTCAAGACCGTCACCAATAAAGACAGCAAGTTAGTGGCGGTGTCCCGCTCCGGGGAAATCACCGTCTCCGACGATTTGGGCCGCGACCGGGAGCGCTACAAAGTCCCCTATGGCGCCGTCATCGAGGTCAAGAGCGGCTCGGCTGTGGAGGGGGGCCAGGTGGTGGCCAATTGGGACCCCCACACCATGCCCGTGGTCACCGAAGTGGCGGGACGGGTGCTATTTGTCGACTTCGAGGAGGGGATGACGGTGGAACGCCAGACCGACACCATGACCGGCCTGTCGTTCTTCGAAATCCTCGACCCCAAGCAGCGAGGCTCGGCGGGCAAGGACAAGCGGCCCATGATCCGCTTGGTGGACGAAGGAGGCAACGACCTCTGTTTTGCCAACACCGAGACCCCGGCCCATTACTACCTACCCACCGGTGCCATCGTCAACCTCAACGACGGCGACCGGGTCGAGGTGGGGGACGTCATGGCCCGCCTGCCCCAAGAGTCCAGTAAGACCCGGGATATCACCGGTGGTCTACCCCGGGTGGCGGACCTGTTCGAGGCCAGAAAACCCAAGGAGCCGGCCATTTTGGCGGAGATCTCAGGGGTGGTGTCCTTCGGCAAGGAGACCAAGGGCAAACAGCGTTTGGTGATCAGCGCCGAAGAGGGCGCCCAGCACGAAGAACTGGTCCCCAAGTGGCGCCAGATCAACGTCTTCGAGGGGGAATACGTCACCCAGGGGGAGGTCATCGCCGACGGCGAGCCCAACCCCCAGGACATCCTACGCCTGTTGGGAGTACGGCAACTCGCCGCCTATCTAGTGAAAGAGATCCAAGACGTCTATCGCCTCCAGGGGGTGAAGATCAACGACAAGCACATCGAGGTGATCATTCGCCAGATGATGCGCAAGGTGGAAATCAGCTTTGTGGGCGATACCCGCTTTATCAAGGGCGAACAAGTGGAACGAACTCGGGTGCTAGAGGAAAACGACCGGGTCATCGTCAAGGAGGGCCAGCCGGCGATGTTCCAACCCATCTTGTTGGGTATCACCAAGGCTTCCTTGGCCACAGAGTCGTTTATCTCTGCCGCCTCGTTCCAAGAGACTACCCGGGTTCTCACCGAGGCGGCGGTGCGGGGCTTGCGGGACGACCTGCGGGGCCTCAAGGAAAACGTCATTGTCGGCCGTCTGATTCCCGCCGGCACAGGTCTTGCTTTCCATCGAGAGCGGCGCGGCGACGCCGTGGCTGCCGCCCCCCAAGCCAGCTTCGAGGGCTCGGAACTCGGCGGGTTTGACGTCCAAGTGGGTGCCGAAGTCGACGAGGGCAGCTGACCTTTTCCCAGTCCTCTAGCGTTGCGGCCATCCAGGCGAGATGGCCGCAGCAACTGATCGTCATAGTTTGACGAAAGCACGCTTGACAAAATTACGAGGTGTTTATATGATACTCGGCCTTTGGCAGGCCGTGCCCCTTGCGGGGGGTCGCGGGCTGTCATTTTGTTTTATGGGATCTCATTCCTGGAGTCATTGGGTCCATGGCGACGATTAATCAGTTGGTGCGCAAGCCCCGGGCGAGCAAACCAGAAAAGAGCAATGTGCCGGCTTTGGAAAGCTGCCCCCAACGCCGGGGTGTTTGTACCCGGGTTTACACCACTACGCCCAAAAAGCCCAACTCGGCGCTGCGCAAGGTGGCCCGGGTGCGCTTGACCAACGGCTATGAGGTGACCAGCTACATCGGCGGCGAGGGCCACAACCTCCAAGAGCACTCGGTGGTGTTGATTCGCGGCGGCCGGGTCAAGGATTTGCCTGGGGTGCGCTACCACACCGTGCGCGGCAGCCTCGATACCTCCGGGGTCAACAACCGCAAACAGGCCCGTTCTAAATACGGTACCAAGCGGCCCAAGTCCTGATCAAAAGCCCTCTGTTGCGAGGATAACCCGTCATGCCCCGAAGAAGAGAAGTCGCCCGACGACCCATTTTGCCCGACCCCAAGTTCGGCAACGAGATGTTGGCCAAATTCACCAACATGGTCATGGAGCGCGGCAAGAAGTCCGTGGCGGAGAAAATTGTCTACGGCGCCTTGGACGACCTGTCCGAGCGCGGCAAGGGCGATGCCATGGAGCTGTTGGAGAAGGCCCTGGACAACGTCCGACCGGTGGTGGAAGTCAAGTCCCGCCGCGTGGGGGGTGCCACCTACCAGGTGCCGGTGGAAGTGCGCGCCTCTCGGCGCACCACTTTGGCCATGCGCTGGCTCATTGAAGCCGCGCGCAAGCGCAGCGAAAAATCTATGATGCGGCGTTTGTCGGGCGAGCTGTTTGACGCCGCCGAGAGCCGTGGCGCCGCGGTGAAAAAGCGCGAAGACACCCATCGCATGGCCGATGCCAACAAGGCCTTTGCCCACTACCGCTGGTAACTCCGCTCTGGATTACGCCTAGGACCTCCGAGGACATCACCATGGCCCGCAAAACCGCCCTTGAGCGCTACCGCAACATCGGTATCATCGCCCACATCGACGCCGGGAAGACCACCACCACAGAACGCATTTTGTTCTACACCGGGGTCTCCCACAAGATGGGCGAAGTGCACGACGGCGCCGCGGTGATGGACTGGATGGAGCAGGAGCAAGAGCGGGGGATCACCATCACCTCGGCGGCCACCACCTGTTTTTGGAAGGGTATGGCCAAGCAGTTCCCCGAGCACCGCATCAATATCATTGACACCCCCGGCCACGTGGATTTCACCATCGAGGTGGAGCGCAGCCTCCGGGTGTTGGACGGGGCCTGTACGGTGCTCTCATCGGTGGATGGCGTTCAACCCCAGACGGAAACTGTGTGGCGCCAGGCCAACAAGTACGGGGTTCCCCGTTTGGTGTTCGTCAACAAAATGGATCGCATCGGCGCCGATTTTCCCCGGGTGGTGGCCCACATGGAAAAGCGCTTGGCTACGACCCCTGTACCCATCCAGTGGCCCATCGGCGCCGAGGAGGCCTTTTGCGGGGTAGTGGACCTGGTAAAGATGAAGGCCGTCTACTGGGACGATGCCACCTTGGGCCTCAATTTTGAATACCGCGAGGTGCCCGAAGAGCTGCGGGACACGTGTGACCACTGGCGCCAGCAGATGGTGGCTGCCGCCGCCGAGGCCGACGACGAACTCACCGAAAAGTACCTCGAAGAGGGAGATTTGGTGGAGGAGGACATTGTCCGGGGCCTGCGAGCCCGCACCCTCAACAACGAGATCGTCCCCACCCTGTGCGGCAGCGCCTTTAAAAATAAAGGTGTCCAAGCACTCCTAGATGCTGTGGTACAGTATTTGCCCTCGCCTCCCGAAGTGCCAGCTATCCGCGGCACCTTGGACGACGCCGACCACACCCCCGCCGAACGCCACGCCTCCGACGACGAGCCCTTCGCCGCCCTGGCCTTCAAGATCGCTTCAGACCCCTTTGTGGGCTCGTTGACTTTCTTTCGCACTTACTCGGGAGTCGTGAAATCCGGGGATGCGGTTTTTAACCCCATCAAGAACAAGCGGGAGCGCATCGGTCGTCTACTGCAGCTCCACGCCAACAGCCGCGAGGAAATCCAAGAGGTACGGGCTCGCGACATCGCCGCCGCCGTGGGCCTCAAAGAGGCCACCACAGGGGATACCCTGTGCGACCCCAACAGGGCGATCGTCCTCGAGCGGATGGAATTCCCCGATCCGGTGATCGCCGTGGCGGTGGAGCCCAAGACCCAGGCCGACCAGGACAAGATGGGGATGGCCTTGAACAAACTGGCCCAAGAAGATCCATCGTTTCGGGTCCACACCGACGAGGAATCGGGGCAGACCATCATCTCGGGCATGGGGGAACTCCATCTGGAGATCATCGTCGATCGCATGCGCCGGGAATTCAAGGTGGCCGCCAATGTGGGCACCCCCCAGGTGGCCTATCGGGAAACCTTGACCCAGACGGTGACCCAAGAGGGCAAGTTCGTCCGCCAATCAGGCGGTCGGGGTCAGTACTGCCATGTGTGGCTGCGCATTGAACCCCGGGAACCCGGGTCGGGCTTTGCATTCAAGAGCGAAGTGGTGGGGGGCACGGTACCCAAGGATTACATTCCCGCCGTCGCCAAGGGGGTCGAGGAACAGATGGCCAATGGCGTTTTGGGGGGCTACCCCGTGGTGGATGTCGGGGTTGTACTGTTCGACGGTTCCTACCACGAGGTGGACTCCAGCGAGATGGCCTTTAAAATCGCCGGCGCCATGGCCTTTCGCGAAGGCTGCTACCACGCCAAGCCGGTGCTGCTAGAACCGTTGATGAAGGTCGAGGTGGTGACCCCTGAAGACTTTATGGGGGATGTCATCGGCGACCTCAACCGCCGCCGCGGCGTCGTCCAGGGCATGGAAGACGCCGCGGCGGCGGGCAAGGTCATCGACGCCGAGGTGCCCTTGGCCGAGATGTTCGGCTACGCCACAGCGCTGCGGTCGGCGACCCAAGGGCGGGCCACCTACACCATGGAATTTGCCCGCTACAGCGAAGCGCCCGCCAACGTGGCGGATTCTGTCATTAGAAAAGCATCTTAATCAAGTGTGTTCGACGAGGTAACCAAGCAGTGTCCAAAGCGAAATTTGAGCGCACGAAGCCCCACGTGAACGTGGGGACCATCGGCCACGTGGACCACGGCAAGACGACGCTGACGGCGGCGCTGACCACCATCATGGCCAGCAAACACGGCGGCGAAGCCCGCGGCTACGACCAAATCGACGCCGCCCCCGAGGAAAAAGCCCGCGGCATCACCATC
>JBHJHK010000283.1:0-5175 GCA_050330975.1 Candidatus Competibacterales bacterium
CCCCATCGCCCCTTTTGATTTGCTGTGGCCTTTCCACCTAAACCCCCCTGGGCCCCCCCGCGCGCCACCCCGCGCGGCCAATTTCGGGGGCCGCCGACCCCATGGGGGGGGCGGGAGTCCACAAATCGCGGCGACTGTCGCCGTCGAAGTCGACGGCGTAGTCCCGGTAGGTAGTGGGAATGAACTGGGTGTGACCCATGGCTCCAGCCCAGGACCCCCGCAGTTGTCGAGGGGTAATGATCTCCCCGTCGACGAGTTCCAAGGCGGCCAACAGTTGTTCTTCGCCAAAGGCCTGGCGCCGCCCCCCGTGGGCCAAGGTGGCCAGGGCATCGATGACGTCAAACCCGCCAAAGACCCGTCCGTAGTCGGTTTCCAAGCCCCAGATGGCCACCAAAATGGCTCTGTCGACCCCAAAGCGCGCCTCGATGCGAGCGAGCAACGACCCCTGGTGGCGCAGGAGGCCCCGCCCCCGCTGGATGCGGCTGTGGGAAACGGCGCCGTCTAGGTATTCCCAGATGGGACGGGTGAACTCCGGTTGGTGTTCGCTCAACGCCAGCACCCGTTCGCTCGCCGTGGCCCGGTCCAAGGTGCGCCGCAAGGTGGCCACGGAGATGCCCCGCTGGGTGGCCCGGGCGCGAAATGCCTGGCGCCACTGGGCAAAGGCCGCGGTATCGATGGCGGTAGAGGGCGCTGCGGCGAGGGGCAACGCGGTGATATTGGCCAGGATCCCAATGGTCAGACAGCAGGCCAAAACGACGAGACAGCGGCAGAGGACGAGGCGAAGTGGGGCCATGGGATGGGTCAGCTCCGGAGCGGCGGCACGCGCCATGGACGGCGGTGGCGGGGACTTGGTACTGCGGCGACACCGCGGTGACTCTGGCGAATTATAGCCGAGTCTGGCCGTCGCCACCGCCCCCGGGGGGGCTCTAGCGCGCTGCGACGTCTTGGCGTTGGCGCTCTTGGTCGATCAATTGCTCCACCACTTGGAGCATTTGCGGATAGGATTGGGCCATGCCGGGGCCGGTGCGGTACTTGCCGTTGATGATCAAGGCCGGCACCCCGTCGAGGCGATAGCGGCGACTCAAGTCGGCGGCTTGCCGTACTTTGTTGTTGACGGTAAAGGAGTTAAAGGCACTTTCAAAGCGGGGCCGCACAACCCCTAAGTCCTCGAACAGCGCGGCGATTTCCCCCTCGTCCACCAAGGCCTTTTTCTCGCTGTGGATGGCGTTGAAGATGGCATCGTGGGCGCGATCCAGGATGCCCAGGGCCTCGGCGGTGTAGAAAACCTGGGCATGGCGGGCCCAGCGCTGGTTGAACACCGCCGGTATCTTGCGGTAGACCACGTCGTCCCCCAAGGTGTCGGTCCAGTCGTTGGTGATGACGTTGAGTCGGTAGCAGTGGGGGCAACCGTACCAAAAGAAGTCGATGACCTCGATTTGGCCGTCCTCGACGTCGGTGCGCTGGGGATCGGCGAGGGGTTGGTAGTGGGTGCCCTGCTCAAAGGTGGCGGCGATGAGGACGCCGGCGATGGCGGCGAGGACCAGGCCAAACAGCATTTTTTTCACGGCAAGGGTCTCCTTTGAAACTGTCTACAAAAGGGCCGAGTGGGGACAACCTACCACGGCTGAGCTGTCCCTTTGATGAACAATTCGCCACCGGGACGCCGGATTGCCAAGGGGCCCGCGGCGGCAAAATCCGACGCCCGGGGGCAGCATGGCCATTGCCCCTGGGGCGCGTATCCCCAGAGCTCTCCTGGGCAAACGGAGACGAGACATCGCTTCCCCATGGACCAGCTACGGCGATCCAGAACTCAGAGCTTGGCGTGCCAAGGGCGGCGCTGCCCCGTCCCCTGCCAACGACGTCCGGGCAATGCCCGCCAGAAATACCGACCCCGCCACGCACAACAGGCCCGGGGCGGGCAGCTGGGCCAAGGCGGTGGCCAGGGCTTGATGGGGGTCGGCGATGGGGGTGATGGCGCAGGGGGGATGGGTTTCGGCCAGGGCCTTGGCCAGGGCTTCTGCCGACCACGAACGCCGCGGTTCGGCGCAGGTGGTGAAGACGGCGTCGGCCAGATTCACCAAGGGGTGACACAAGGGGCCCGGGTCTTTGTCTCGGGAGACCGACAGCACCACCAGACGAGGTTTGACCGCCAAGGGGGCTAGGACGTCGGTCAACGCTGCCACGGAAGCCCGGGTGTGGGCGCTGTCCACCACGATCCACGGTCTGCGACTCAAGATCTCGCTGCGGCCGGGGAGCACCACGGCCTCGAGGCCGGCCTTGGCCGCCCGGGCCAGGTCTGGACCCCGGGTGCCAAAGGCACCGACACACGCCACCGCCAAGGCGGCGTTTTGGGCCAAGTGGTGGCCCGGTAGGGGCAAAACCAGTTCCACCGGGGGATCGAGACCCGCCGGGGGGACGGAGACCGCCAGGCGACTTCCCGCGGCCAAGGGTTGAGCGGTGAAGGTAAAATCTCTCCCCGAGATCCAGGTGGGAGCCCCACAGGCCATGGCGTGGCGCGCCACCACATCGGCGGCCGGCGACAGCAAAGGACCGATGACGGCTGTGCCCTCGGGTTTGATGATCCCGGCCTTTTCTGAGGCGATGGCCTCCAGGGTGAAGCCCAGTTTGTCGACGTGTTCCCGCTCGATGGTGGTGATGCAACTCACCTTCGGGGTGAGGACGTTGGTGGCGTCTCGCCGGCCGCCGATGCCGGTCTCCACCACCGCCACGTCGACATTCGCCCGGCGAAACAACCCCAAGGCGGCGGCGGTGACGACGGCGAAGAACCCCGGTGCCCGATCTCGGCGGCGTTGGAGGTCCGCCACCGCCGGGCGCACGGCGTCCACGGTGGCGGCGAAGGTGGCATCGTCCACGGGAGAGCCGTCGAGGCGAAACCGCTCGTGCCAGCGGGTCAAATGGGGGGAGGTGAAGGTGCCCACCCCCAGTCCGGCGGCTTTGAGGATGGCTTCACAACACAGGGCGGTGGAACCCTTGCCCTTGGAGCCGGCGATGTGGATGACCGCCAACCCCCGCTCTGGGTGGTCCATGGCCGCCAAGAGGTCGGTGGTATCGGCCAGAGCCCTCGAGGCCCGGGCGCCGAAATCCGCCCCCTGTTGGCGGATGAGGCCTTCGAGAAAAGCCGCCGCGCGGGCGGCGTCGGGCCCTTGGCTCACGGAAGGTCGATCCTCGGGGGGGCTAGAGGAGGGGGGCGTCGCCGAGGTCGAGGCCGTGGCGACGACAGAAGGCCGTCACTGTGTTGTGCAGCAGGCAGGCGATGGTCATGGGCCCCACCCCCCCCGGCACGGGGGTGATGGCGGCGGCTTTAGCCCGGACTGCGGCGAAGTCCACGTCCCCCACCAATCCCCCGGGGCCCTGGGCGATGCGATTGATCCCCACGTCGATGACCACCACTTCGGGCTTGACCCACTGTGCCGTCACCAGCCGCGGTCGACCCACGGCGGCGACGAGGATATCGGCCTGGCGGCACAGCGCTGGCAAGTCCCGGCTCTTGGAATGGGCCAGGGTGACGGTGCAGTCCCGCTGGGTGAGCAAAGCCGCCATGGGCTTGCCGACGATATTGGAGCGCCCCAACACCACGGCGTGGCGGCCCTGGAGGTCGTCGTCGAGGGTATGGCGCAACAGCATCAGGCACCCCAGGGGGGTACAGGGGACGAAGCTGGGCCTCCCCAAGGCCAGGGCGCCGACGTTGAGGGGATGGAAGCCGTCGACGTCCTTGGCGGGGTCGATGGCCTCGATCACCGCCTGGGGATCGATGGCCGCGGGCAGGGGCAACTGGACCAAGATACCGTGGACGTCGGGGTCGACGTTGAGGCGGTGGATCAAGTCCAAAAGGGTCCCTTGGGAGGTGGTGTCGGCCAGGCGGTGCTCAAAGGAACGCATGCCCACCCGTTGGGTCTGCTGGCTCTTGCGCCGCACGTAGATCTGACTGGCGGGGTGATCACCCACCAGTACCACCGCTAGACCCGGCGTGGTGTGGGTGGTGGCCTTGAGCTCTAAAATGCGCCCTGCCAACTGATCTTGGAGGGCGGCGGCGTGGGCTTTGCCGTCGATGAGGGTGGTCATGGGCGATGGGCGGGGTCGTTGAGGTCGGGGCGCGGTGGATGGAAGGCGTCGCTCGGCCGGCATCTCGCGCTAATATACCACGCTCTTGAGGTCCCCATCTGCCATCCACGGCCGCCGGCCGCCGGCGCCAACCGCCAGGAGCTAACGTTGACCCAGGGTTATCTTTCCGCTGTGCCAGGGGATGGGGCCGTCGATGAAGCCACCGCTTGGGCTTGGCTCCTCGCTCTGCGGACTGCCCGGGGCGAGGATCTCCCCGCCCCCCGGGTTGCCCCCTGGGGCTTGGGCTTCGACGGTTTGGGGCGGCCGGCCCGAGTCGCCCCCTTTGATGCCGCCGTGGTGGTGGAGGCCGACGGCCGTTGGCGCCCCCGGGTTTCCTTGACCCCCACCGCCCGGCAGCTGTTGGATCTGTACCTGGAAATGGCCCGGGCCGGTCCCCACCGGCCGTGGGTTGTGGGGCACTTGGGCCAGAGTGTAGACGGCCGGATTGCCACCGCCTGTGGCGATTCTTGTTGGGTCACGGGGCCGGAGAACCTCACCCATCTCCACCGCCTGCGAGCTTTGGGGGACGCGGTGATCGTCGGCGCCGAGACCGCCCGCTGCGACAATCCGCGCCTCACCACCCGGCGGGTGCCCGGTCCCCATCCCGTGCGGGTGGTCCTCGACGGTCGTCGGCGTCTGCCCCCGGACTTGGGTCTGTTTTGCGACGGCGCCGCCCCCACCCTCGTGGTATGTCGCGAGGCCTGGCGCGACGGCGACACCCTGGGCCAGGCCGAAGTGGTGGGCATCGCCGACGACGGAGACGCCAATGATGGCCTGGCCATTCCGGCGGTGGTGGCGGCCCTCCAGCGCCGGGGGTTGTTTGGGCTGTTGGTGGAAGGGGGCGGGGTGACGGTGTCGCGCTTTCTCCAGGCCGGTTGTCTCCACCGCCTCCAACTGACCGTGGCGCCGTTGATCTTGGGCTCCGGGCGTCCCGCCCTGCAGCTGCCCCCCATCGAGCGCCTAGCGGATGGCTTGCGGCCCCCCTGCCGCCACTTTGCCATGGGGGGGGATGTGCTGTTCGATTTGGCCGTGGCCGCCGAGGCGAAGGCGGAT
>JBHJHK010000284.1:0-4718 GCA_050330975.1 Candidatus Competibacterales bacterium
TTGAGGATTTTGGCGACGACGCCGGCGCCGACGGTGCGGCCGCCCTCGCGGATGGCGAAGCGCAAGCCCTCCTCCATGGCGATGGGTGCGATGAGGCTGACGTTGATTTTGACGTTGTCGCCGGGCATGACCATTTCGACGCCTTCAGGCAGTTCCACGGCCCCGGTGACGTCGGTGGTGCGGAAGTAGAACTGGGGCCGATAGCCCTTGAAGAAGGGGGTGTGGCGTCCGCCTTCTTCCTTGGAGAGGACGTAGACCTCGGCCTCGAAGTCGGTGTGAGGGGTGATGGAGCCGGGCTTGGCCAGGACTTGGCCGCGCTCGACGTCTTCGCGCTTGGTTCCCCGCAACAACGCCCCGATGTTATCGCCGGCCTGGCCCTGGTCGAGGAGTTTTCTGAACATCTCGACGCCGGTGCAGGTGGTTTTGGTGGTGTCTTTGATGCCGACGATGGCCACTTCGTCGCCGACTTTCAAGATCCCCCGCTCGACGCGGCCGGTGACCACGGTGCCGCGGCCAGAGATGGAGAACACGTCCTCGATGGGCATCAAAAAGGGCTTTTCGATGTCGCGCTCGGGCTCGGGGAAGTAATCGTCCATGGCCGCCACTAGCTCTTCGATGGCGGGGATGCCGATCTCGGAGGTGTCGCCTTCCAGGGCCTTGAGGGCGGAGCCTTTGACGATGGGGGTGTCATCGCCGGGGAACTCGTAGGTGTCGAGGAGTTCGCGGACTTCCATTTCGACCAGTTCGAGGAGTTCTTCGTCGTCGACCATATCGGCCTTATTGAGGAACACCACGATGTAGGGCACACCCACCTGGCGAGCCAACAAGATGTGCTCGCGGGTCTGGGGCATGGGACCATCGGCGGCGCTGACCACGAGGATGGCCCCGTCCATTTGCGCAGCGCCGGTGATCATGTTTTTGACGTAGTCGGCGTGGCCTGGGCAGTCGACGTGGGCGTAGTGACGGTTGTCGGACTCGTACTCCACGTGGGCGGTGGCGATGGTGATGCCGCGGGCTTTTTCCTCGGGGGCGGCGTCGATTTGGTCGTAGCCGCGGGCTTCGCCGCCGTGTTTGCTGGCCATGATGGTGGTCAGCGCCGCCGTCAGCGTCGTCTTGCCGTGGTCCACGTGGCCGATAGTCCCCACGTTCACGTGGGGCTTCGTGCGCTCAAATTTCGCTTTGGACATTTACCGCGAACCTCCGGTACCAAAGGCCCCTTGAAAAAACCCGATCATTGATGGCACCCAATCCCCATGGATACGGTGATCATTGGTTATCGATGTGGAGCCCATGACCAGATTTGAACTGGTGACCTCTTCCTTACCAAGGAAGTGCTCTACCCCTGAGCTACATGGGCAAAAATAATATGGAGCGGGTGATGGGAATCGAACCCACACCATCAGCTTGGAAGGCTGAGGTTCTACCATTGAACTACACCCGCTTAAAAATTGCAAGATGCGAGCCCAAAACGGCTTTGCCCAGCACCTGCTGAGTTGGAGGGGGTAGGATTCGAACCTACGAAGCCGAAGCAGCAGATTTACAGTCTGCCCCCTTTGACCGCTCGGGAACCCCTCCAGAAGAAACGTGCATTATAGGTTTTCGCCTTGCTTTGTCAAGCATTGATGGCGGTTTCTTTGGCGCGGGCAATCGGCGATGATATCTGACACGAGGGCGAGATCGAGCCAAAGCGGTCCACGGTGACCACATTTGCCGCCGCGCCCCTCATAAGCTGCGCCCTCACAAGCCGCGCCTCGCAAAAAGCGTCTGTAGCCGTCTGCGGTGTATTCCGCCTTGGGAGTGTTCTACGTTGACCCTATCGGCCGAAAAGCGTCTGACCCTGTTGTTCAACGCCCGCCTGCAGCACGTACTCAAGGGCGGAGCCGTGGGCCTTGAGCAGGAAACCCTGCGGGTCGCCTCAAACGGTCACATCGCCTCCACCCCCCACCCCGAGGCGTTGGGTTCAGCCCTAACCCACCCCTTTATCACCACCGATTACTCCGAAGCTCTACTGGAGTTCGTCACCCCCCCGACCCGCCAACTTGAAGAGGCCCTGGCCTTCCTCGACGAGCTCCACCGCTTCACCCACGAGTTGCTGCCCCAAGGCGAGCTGTTGTGGGGCGCCAGTATGCCTTGCACTTTGGGGGGCGAGGCCGATATTCCCATCGCCCGCTACGGCGATTCCAAACTGGGACGCATGAAACACATTTACCGCCGGGGGTTGGGGCATCGCTACGGCAAGACCATGCAGCTCATCGCCGGTATTCACTTTAACTATTCGTTCCCCGACTCCTTGGGCACGACCCTCCAGGATCTGGCGCCCACGGTCCCCACTTCCCCCACGGCCCTGCAGAGCGCCCACTACCTGGCCACGGCCCGCAATCTATTGCGGTTTGGTTGGCTGGTGTTGTACCTGTTCGGGGCTTCGCCGGCGGTGTGCACCTCGTTTTTGGCCGGCCGTCCCGGGGAAGCCCTCAGGGCCTATCCCCCAGAGCAATCCCGTCCCCACACCCACATTGGCCCCTGGGCCACTTCCCTGCGCATGAGCGACATCGGTTATACCAACCACGCCGAGCGGCGGCTGGATTTGGCCATCGACTACAGCGACCTCGACGGTTACGTCGACAGCCTCTTGCGGGCCACCACCACTCCCAACCCCGACTATCAGCGCATCGGTGTCGTGGTGGACGGCGACTACCGCCAGCTCAACGCCAACTGGCTGCAGATCGAAAATGAGTTTTACAGCATGGTGCGCCCCAAGTGTCCCACCCGTTCCGGGGAGCGGCCCCTGGCGGCGTTGCGCCGCCGGGGGGTGGCCTATATCGAGTTGCGCAGCGTCGACCTCAACCCGTTATTGCCCTTGGGGATCGATGCCGATCAAGTGCGTTTTTTGGAGCTTTTGCTCATTTATTGTCTGCTGTGCGACAGCCCACCTTTGTCGGCGGAGGACCGGCGGGCCATCGAGGACAACCAGCGCCAATGTGCCGCTTGGGGTCGCGAGGCTTCCCTGACCCTCCAGCGCCAAGGCCGTCCCGTGGCCCTGGGGCAGTGGGCGCGGGAATTGTTGGACGATATGGCGGGGGTTGCCGAAGCCCTCGATGGCGGCGGTCAAGGGCCCTATAACGCCGTTTTGAACCGCCAACGCCAGGCGGTCGAAGCCCCCGAGCTGACGCCGTCGGCCCGGATACTGGCGGCCATGGCCGACGCCCACCAGGGCTTTTACCACTTTACTCGCGCTTTGGCCGAGACCCACCGGCGGGATTTCCTCGCCCGTCCCTTGGACCCCGAACGGCGCCAGTATTGGTTGGAGCAGGGACGACAGTCTTGGCGGCAGCAGCGCGCCCTAGAGGCTGGCGACGACCGTTCCTTCGAAGACTACCTCAAAGATTACTTCGACCAGCGCTAAATCCCAGGGGCGCGGCGCCCGGACCGCGGCGGTGCGGGGGTGCCCCGTGGACTTTGTTCGAGATTTGCTTCAAGTGGAGTGGGTTGCCCAGGAGGCGAGGTGGTGAAATAGCGCCCGCAAGCCCATGGCCTCGCCACCCTCGGGACGCCCCGGGCGCGGGCGGACATTCCAGGCCATGATGTCAAAGTGCAGCCAATCCACCTCGGGTGGGACAAAGCGGCGCAGGAAGAGCGCCGCGGTGATGGCCCCGCCGTAACCCGAGGACGAAGCGTTGACGCAGTCGGCGATGGTACTGTCCAGGAGGTCGTCGTAGGGATCGTGGAGGGGCAAGGGCCACAGGGGGTCGAAGGTGGCCTCCCCGGCGGCCGTGAGTTGTTCCACCCGGGGGGGGCGGTTGCCCAACATCACCGCCACTTCGGTGCCCAGGGCCACCCGGGCAGCCCCCGTCAGGGTGGCGAAGTCCACCAACAGGTCGGGCGCCTCGGCGCCGGCCGCGTGGAGGGCATCGGCGAGGATCAACCGCCCCTCGGCGTCGGTGTTATCCACTTCGACGGTGAGGCCGTTGCCCATGGTGAGGACGTCCCCAGGGCGAAAGGCTCCGGGCCCCAGGGCGTTTTCGACGATGGGGATCAACACCCGAAGGCGCACGGGCAGGGCCGCCGCCATGACCCATTGGCCGAGTCCCAGGGCGTGGGCAGCCCCCCCCATGTCTTTTTTCATCAGCCGCATCCCCTTGGCGGGCTTGATGTCCAGGCCACCGCTGTCGAAGCACACCCCTTTGCCTACCAGGGTGACCCTGGGGTGCTGGGGATCGCCCCAGTGTAGATCCACCAAACGCGGCGCTTCCCAGGCCGCCCGACCCACGGCGTGGACCGCCGGGTAGCCCCGGTGGAGCAACTCTTCCCCCACCCATACCTGGACTTCGGCGCCAAAGCGATTCCCCAGGGCTTCGGCCTCGGCGGCCAGGGCGGCCGGTCCCAGATCCTGGGCTGGGGTATTGATGAGATCGCGGGTCCAGTACAGGGCCTCCAGTTGGCGCTGGAGGTGGGCGCCGTCGACCCCGACGGCGATTCCCAGGCGGGCAGGCCCTCGAGGGGCTTTTTTGTAGTGACAAAATTGATAGGCCCCCAGGCCCCATCCCAACGCCGCCGAGTGGCGCCCGGCCTCGGGCCAGCGGTCGTGGAGGACGTAATCGCCCTCGGGGAGGGCTAGGGGCAGGGCGCCGCAGGTCCAGGGATCGGCGGGGTTGTAGACCCCCACCACAACGTCGCCGGGCCGGCCGGTCACATACGGCAACAAGCAAAAGGCTCCCGCC
>JBHJHK010000285.1:0-4245 GCA_050330975.1 Candidatus Competibacterales bacterium
CCCCCACGCCGCGCCCCCCCCCCCCCCCCTGTGCGGCCGGTGGTGTTTTCGTTCCCTGGAGTAGCTGGGGTTACCCCCCCGCCCACCCCCGGGCGACCCCCGGCCCGGGGCCCCTGGCCGGGGGGCTTGAGGTACGCGGCCACAGCCTAAGAGGGCCATATCGGCTGGGGGACCAGCCATAGCCGACGAAAAATTCCCGTCCCACCAGGCGTTGCTCCACGATTGATAGCGCCCCGCCCACCCCGCAAGGAATGGCCGAAAGTGGGGGATCAGGACCCCTGGGGCTGGGTTTAGGGTTTATTCAAACCCGCCAACTGGTGGGCGAGGTCCACCAAGTCCTTGGCCACCACATCCCAATGGTCCTCGGGGGCCAAGTCACTGCGCTGCCCCAAACCGTACTCCGTGGGCCGGGGGACAAACGCCGTTCCCAACCCACAGGCCCTAGCCGCCTTTAAATCGCCGTTGTGGGCCGCCACCATCAAACACTGCTCCACGGGGACATCCAGCAATTGACACGCTCGCCGGTAAGACGCGGGCAGGGGCTTGTAGTGACCGGTGACCTCGGCGCCGAGGATCATATCCCAGGGGAGCTTGCCATGGCGGGCCAGGTTGACCATCAACGCCACGTTGCCGTTAGAGTGGGCGGTGATGATATAACGCTCCTTGAGGGCTTTGAGCCCCGGAACGCTGTCGGGCCAGGGGTCGAGGCGGTGCCAAAAGCGGGTCACCGCGGCGCGCTCGGCGGCATCCAGGGATTCGAGGCCAAAGTCCGGGGCGATGGCGTCGAGGTTTTCCCGATGGAGGACGTCCAGGGGCACAAAGGGGCGCTCCCCGCGGCGAACCGCCTCCATGGCGGGCTGGTAGCGGGCCCGCCAGGCGTCGGCAAAGGCCGCCCAGTCCCGGGTGGCGCCAAAGCGGGCGGCGGCCTGGCGGGCAACGGATTGCCGCCAGTCCACTACGGTGCCAAACACATCGAATAACAAGGCGCGGTACAAGGCGTCAGTCTCCTTGAGTTGTGGGCTCGACGGCGAACTCCCCCGCCCCCAGATCCCAAAACACCCCCGTGGCCAGCAATAACGCCTCCCGGGCCAAGGGCTTTAACAGGTGTTCGTCGGGGGCGTGTTGGGAACAGCCCGCATAGGAATGGGGGATCCACACCGTGGGCAGACCCAGCTCCTCGACAAACACGTCGTTGGGCAAACTCCCCCCCAAGTTGGGCAACAACGCGGGGGGGGTGGCGACGGTGCGGGCCATGGAGGCCAGCACCCCCTGGACCCAGGGGTTGTCGGGGTCGGTGCGGGTGGCCCGAAAGAACCCCCGGGCCTGGGGTTCCACGGCGATGTCGGGGAACCCCCGTTGGTCCAGGTGGCGGCGCAGGGCGGGCAAGATGTCATCGGGGTCGGTGCCCACCACGTAGCGCAACTGGCAGTGGGCCACGGCCTCGGGGGCGATGGCGTTGACCGGCGCCAACGGGTCGCCGGCCAACAACGCCAACACGGCGAAGTTGTTCCAGCCCCACACCCGCTCGGCGGGGGTGAGGTCGGCCTCTCCCCAGTCGGGGTCGATGGCGGGGGCCTCGGGCCCGCCGCCGGGGGTCAGCGTCGCCAGGGCGGCTCGAATATCCGGGGTCAGGGAATCGGGGCGCCAGGCGGGGATTTGGATCTGCCCCCGGTCGTCCACCACCGTCGCCAGGGCATGGGCCAGGCGAACCCCCGGGTCTTGGAGCAACCCGCCCCAGTTGCCCGAGTGGTGCCCCCCAGTGCGGTAGGCGGCCACCAGGGCGAAGTTGATGGAGCCCCTCGCTCCCGTGAACACCGTGGGGCGGTTGGGCTCCACCCGGGGGCCGTCGGAGGCGATGAGCACATCGGCGGCCAAGGCGGCGCGCTCTTGGGCCAACAGCTCCCTGAGGCCCGGAGAGCCGGTCTCCTCCCCCATCTCGATGATCACCTTGGCGTTGAATCCCAGGCGCTGGCGCTGGGCCAAGACCATCTCCAGGGCCAGAAAATTGATGAGGTGTTGGCCCTTGTTGTCGGCCGTACCCCGGCCGTAGAGGCGATCTTTGGTCTCGTCGAGGACAAAAGGATCCCGCCCCTCCCCCCAGCGGCCGGCCTGGCCCAGGATCACATCGCCGTGGCCATAGAGCAACACCGTGGGTCGGGATGGGTCCTCCAGGCGCTCGGCCAACAGAAATGGCGGCCCCTCGGGGACGGGGTTGGCCAACCCACGGCAGCTAAAGCCGAGGCCGGTCAAGCGGGGCGCCATGTGGTCCACCAGATACTGGTTCAAGGCGGCGCGGGCGGCGGGGTTTTGGCTCTCGCTGGGAACGGCGACCAGCGCTGCCAGGGCGCGGGCAAAGGCGCCGCCGTCGAAGTGGGCGGCGGCGGCGTCGAGGGCGTGGCGGCGGGTCATGGGTCTCCTTCATGGGTTGTCGCAGCAGTTGGGGGGCTTAGGGCCAGGGGAAAGAGGACGCTCGGGTTCCATTGGGTTAAGCTTAACGGACCAACAATCCAACAGAGGAGAAGCATCCTATGCCACTGTCAAAAAAAGAACGCGGCATTTGTGAACTCTACGCCGCCGACCCCGAAACCGCCGACTGGCTGGTCTTCGGCCGGCGCTGGTGCTCTGATCGCCGGGGCTTTTTGAAGGGCGCGGGCCTGGCCGCCATGGGCGCCGCCGTGGGGGGCGCCTTGCCCTTTGCCAAGGATATGCCCGGGGGCCTGATCCCCGCCGCCCTGGCCGAGACCACTGAGCCCTTTGCCCTGCCCGGCAAAGACGGCCTCACGGTGCTCAACGACCGCCCCATCAATGCCGAGACCCCGGCCCATCTCCTAGACGACCCCGTCACCCCCACGGCCCGCCACTTTGTGCGCAACAACGGCCTACCCCCGGATAACACCGACCCAGACGGTTGGACCTTGACGGTGGACGGGGCGGTGGAAAATCCCCTCACCCTCACCATCGACGAGCTCAAAGATCGCTTTGAAGTGGTGGAATACGCCCTGCAGCTGGAGTGTGGTGGCAACGGTCGCGCCGGCTTCAACCCCCCCGCCAGCGGCAACCAGTCGACCGTGGGGGCCATTGGCAATTCCCGCTGGCAGGGGGTGCGCCTCGCCGACGTCCTCGAGGCCGCCAAGGTCAAGCCCGAGGCCGTCTACACCGGCCACCTCGGGGCCGATCGCCATTTGTCGGGGGATCCCAGCAAGGCGCCTTTGTCCCGGGGTTTCCCGGTGGCCAAGGCCATGATCCCGTACAACCTCATCGCCTTCGCCCAAAACGGCGCCCCCATCCACCCCCTCAACGGCGCGCCGCTGCGCCTGGTGGTCCCCGGCTGGCCGGGCTCTTGCTCGCAAAAATGGCTCACCGGCATTCGGCTCTCCCCCACCAAGTGGACCGGCACCAAGATGGCGGCCCCCTCCTACTCGGTGCCGGCCCACCCCGTCTACCCCGGCCAAGAAGTAGCCCAGGAAGACTTTGTCACGATTCACTCCCACCCGGTGAAGTCGTTGATCACCACCCCGGCGTCGGGGATCACCCTAGAGCCCGGCGTGCGCCAGCTGGAGGTGGGGGGTCATGCCTGGGCCGGGGACGACAGTGTCGCCCAAGTGGACCTCACCCACAACTTTGGCCGCAATTGGACCGCGGCCAACCTGGAGGCTTTGCCCAACCCCTACAGCTGGGCCACCTGGCGGGCCACGGTGACCTTCGAACAACCCGGCTACTACGAAATCTGGGCCCGGGCCACCGACGACCGGGGCCATCAACAGCCCTTCACCGTGGCCTGGAACCCCAAGGGCTACCTCAACAACGCCATGCACCGCATCGCGGTCCTGGTGAGTTAGCCTCGACCCCAACAACCCCCTTTGGCCCGCGGCGCTCCCCACTTTTCCCCGGGGCCGCCGCGGCGGGAAATGCCACCATGCCACATGTAATCCCCACGGCGGCAGCCCTGGCCGCCGCGGCGTTCACCCTGGTCACCGGCGCCGCGGCGGCGGCCGACGACCTGCTGGGGCCCGATTGGCCCGAGGGCCCCGGGCGGGAGACGGTGGGCTACTTTTGCCAGGCCTGCCATTCGTTGGCCTTGGTCAAACAACAGCGCCTGAGTCGCCAGGGCTGGGATGAACTCCTCACCTGGATGACGCAAAAGCAAAACATGGCCGCCCTCCAGGGCGAGCGTCGAGAGTTGTTCCTCGACTACTTGTCCAGCCACTTTGGCAGTCAAGGGGCTCAGACCCGCCAGCCTCCCAC
>JBHJHK010000286.1:0-11426 GCA_050330975.1 Candidatus Competibacterales bacterium
GCCGCGGGTGGCCGCGTCGGGGTCAATCTCAACCCCCAGCGCCGCGCCCCGGGCAAGCGCGGCTTGGGCGCTGGGGGGGCTCTAACATTGGGGCCCAAAAACCCCCGCCCCCCGGGCCCTGGGGGCCCGGGGGCTGGTGAAACCCCTAGGGGGGTTGGACCTGCCTTAGCCTTGGCTGAGTTCGTCGGGGATATCGTAGCCGTTCTCTTCAAACCAGCGTACGGCGCCGGGGTGGAAGGGCAAGAAGGTGTTTTTGTCGACGTTTTCCGGCAAGGTCTCTTTGGAGGCCTGGTGGATTTCCATCATTCGATCGTGGTTTTCCATGATCAATTTGGTGACTTCGTAGACCAGACTCTCGGGGACGCTGGCGTTGGCCACGGCGAAGTTCCACATGGAGACGCTGATGATGGGTTGCTCGGTGGTGGTGTAGATATCGGCGGGAATCTGGGCCGCGGAGACGGGGAATTGATCCGCCAGGGCCACCGCCTGCTCTTCGCTAAAGCCGAAAATGTTGACGTCGGCTTTGGCCTCCAGCTGGCTAAAAGCGGGGATGGGTTGACCGGCGGCGAAGGCAAAGGCGTCGATGAGGCCGTCTTGGAGCTGGCCGGCCAGATCGGAGGCCCCGCCGTAGCGCACTTCCGCGTCGATACCCAGGGCTTCGATAAAGCGGGGCCAGTAGGTGCCGGGGGTACCGCCGGCGGGGCCGACCCCCACGGTCTTACCCGCCAGATCTTCCATGGAATCGATATCGGAGCTGGCCAGGGCCACCACGGCAAAGGTGGTTTGGTACATGGGAAACACCGCCCGCAGCTGGTCGTGTTCGAGGCCCGGAGCCAGGGAGCTCTGCCCGGTCCAGGCATCAAAGGCGGGGCCCATGGTGACCTGGGCGAATTCCAAGTCGCCGGTTTGCACCAGGGCGGCGTTTTGCACTGGCCCCCCAGTCACTTCGGCCCCGGTGTTGATGTCCAACTCGCCGGCCACAAAGTTGGCCCAACCGGAGCCGTAGACGAAATAAGTACCCCCCTGGCTGGCGGTCCCCACTTGGATACTGTCGGGCCAGTCGCTGCGGTCGTCTTGGGCTTGGGCGGGGACGACGATCAGGGTGGCCAGGAACGTCCCCAACAGGGCATTGGTCTTCATGGTGATACCTCTCTCGCTTTGGGTGGTGGAGCGCCGGGTGGTCGGCAATTTCGTGGGTGAACCGCGCTTTGGCCCAACGGTGGCGGGGCGACGCTTTGGTGCTGAAGGCTTTGGTGCTAAGTATGTCAGTCTCAAAGCATTGCGCAAGCGGCGCCGGGGTTTTTGGGGCGCCGTTTTACCCTTGCTAGCGACGCCGCAGCTGCAAGGGCCCCTTGGCCGTGGCAGGCTCCACGGGCCGCCCCCCCTGGAGCATCTCCACCTCACCGCAGGCCGCCAGACGCCGAGCGGCGCGGCGCAGGACCTGGTCGCCGTCGTCCCCCAACGCGGCCAATGCCAACACCGCCCCCTTGGGTACGGCGGCGAGGGCCTGGCGGATGCGCTGTTCTGAGAGCCGATCCTCGGCGCCAAGGCCGCGGCGACAGGCCTTGGAGCAGTAGATCACCTCGTCCCAGTCCCGGGCCCACTTCTTGCGCCAGGCAAAGGGCCGGCCACACACCGGGCAGACCTTGTCGGGGGGCTTTTGGGCCACTACGCCGCTGCTCCCCGCTGGGCTTTGACCGGCGGGGAGCGTTCCAACAGCCGACCGGCCATGGCCATCCCCGACAACAGCGCCCCCTCCAAGCGGTTGCCGTGGCACCAGTCGCCACAGGCCCCCAGGCGCCGCTCGGCGTCCCACAGGCACCCCGCTCCCAGGGGGGGCTCGGCCATGGCGTAGCGCCAGCGGTGGGCTTGGGCCTCCAGGGGCACTTGGGGATGGCAGCCTGTGACGGCGAAGAAGGCCTCCAGGAGGGCGGCCTGGACCGCCTCGGGTTGGTCTTCTTCGTGGTTCTTGGACCACTTAGGACCGGCGTGAACCACCCAAGCCTCGGCGGGGGGACGGCCGGGCTTACTGCTGTTGCGGGCCGCCCACGACAATACCTCATGGCGGCAAAAGCCGCCGTCGAAATCCAGGGGCAGGGGCTCGGCAAAGCGGGCCATCACCGTCCAACAGGGGGCCATGGGCGCCCGGGCGGTGGCGGTGGCCAAGTCGTGGGCGACCGGCGCCAGGAGGGCTTGGGCCTGACTGGGGGGCATGGCCAACACCACGGCGTCAAATACCGTTGCCAGGTGGGGGGTTTCTAAGCCGCCGGCCTCTGCCGCCAACCGCCAGCCTTTGCCGCTGGCTTCCAAGTGATGAATCTTGGCTTGGGTCACCACCTCCAAGTCCCGGGCCAGGTGTTTGGCCAAGGCGCTCATCCCCGGGACCCCCACATAGCGTTGTTGCTGATCGGGGGTGGGGGTGACCTGGCCGTCGGTCACCTTGGCCCAGCGCCCCTGCCAGGGGGCGATGACCCCGGCCTGGAGCCAGGCCTCTCGATAGCGGGCCATGCGGGGGTCCCGGAGGGTGAAGTACTGGGCGCCGTGGTCGAAGGCCACCCCTTCGCTGCGGCGGGTGGCGGTGCGCCCACCCACGGAGCGGCCCTTGTCGAACACCGTCACGGCGATGCCTTGGTCCGCCAAGGCCCGGGCGGCAAACAGCCCGGCCAGCCCCGCCCCCACCACCGCCACTTGCCCGGGGTAGTCCCGGGCCGGGCGGGTAACTCGGCCCTCGTAGGTGGCCAAGTCCAGGCGGCTTTGATGCTGTTCCAGGGGTCGAGGGCGCACGGTGCCCAGCACCGGGGCTTCGGGGGTATAGGGGCGATCCAGCATCCCCAGACACCACAGCAGGCCGCCGTAGGAATTGGGGTCATTGCCGTCTAGGGCAAAGCGGTGGTTGAGGTCGATGAGATAATCCAGGGCCTGCTCGGGGGTCTTGGTCCAGGGCAACAGCGCCTTGCCCCAGGTCATGCGCAGGTTGTTGTGGAGTTCGCCGTGGATCAGCAACGACTTTTGCGCTGCATCCCACAGCCGGTGGCCAGTCCGTCCCCGGGCCAGGGTCTCCCAGTCGTAGACCGCGTCTCGGGGATCCTTGGCGTGGTGGGTAAGGGTGTCCTGGGCCCAGCGGGGGAGCACGCTGAGGCGCTCCAGCTCCCGGCGGTGGAAACACAGGTTGTGGGACAGTTCCCGCCAGACGAACAGTTCATCGATAAACTTTTCCGCCCCGGCACCATTTAGGGCCATGGCCTCCCGGGCGATGCGCAGGGCTGAGACATGGCCGTGGTGGAGGTAGGGGGACAAGCGGCTGACGCCCTTGGGGGGCTCGATGGCGGCGTTGTTGCGCAGCTTGGCATAGCCCCCCAGGCCTTGGCGCTTAAAAGTCTCCCAGCGGCGGTAGCCGGCGCGGGATCCCCCGGGGGTGTGGGGAACGGCGGGGACGGTGTGGTCAATGGCGCAGCGGGCACACAGGGCGGCGATGTCAGCCGAGGCCAAGTCCACGGGCTCAAAACCCAACTCCCCGGCGAAGGGGGAGATGAGGGGTTTGGCGTCCCGCCAGGGCTCGAGGATTCGCTGTTCGAATTCCCCATAGGCCTTATCGCGGAACTTGAAGGCCCGGTCCACCGGGCGACCCAGCCACTGCATGGGCACCACACAGTGGGCGTCCACCGCCCACACGGCGACGTCGACGGCCTTGGCCAGCTGGGCGGTCCAGCGGGGGAACGGCGGCGCGGGGAAATCCTCGGCCACCACCAAGGCGGCCCGGCAGGCCAAGGACCGCAAGGGGGTGGGGGCTTTGGGTTCCTCGCCGAGGTAAAAGGCGTAGGCGATCTGGCGCCGGGCCAGTTCGGCTTGGACGTCTCTAGCCCCCTCCAAGATGAAGGTGTGGTGGCGATCGGAGTTAAAACGGTGGTTGCCCCCCAAACCCTGGTAGACCAATACCGGTAGGTCTAGGTCGTTGGCGGCGGCGATGGCGGCGTGTAGGGCGGGGTTTTCGTGGCCCCGGGCGGCGTGGTGCATCCAGTAGAGGACAAACTCGCCGTTGGGGTTGATGGACTTGGGGTTGATGGGGCGCTGGCGCTCCCCCAAATGAACGGGCAGTCGGGGTAGGTTCATGGCTCACATATCTCAGGGCAAGGCGATGGGTTTCCGATACCGACCCCGGGGATCCCAGGGGGGTTCATCCTTTGTCCAACAAAACCGCCCCACCACATTTGACAACCCTTGATCACAGCCCGATACACCATAGCGAGGCCCGGGCAACAATGGCCCAGGGTTCTTGAATTTAGTAATAAGGGCATAAAAAGAAATTCTTTTTTGGCATAAAACGGCTCTGGTTATAGTGGCTGCCATTTGACAATTCCAGGGAGTAGTGCGCCATGTACCGTTACGATGCCGTCGATCGCCGCCTAGTCCAGGAGCGGGTGGCCCAATTTCGCGACCAGACTCGCCGTTACTTGGTGGGGGAGTTGTCCGAAGCGGCCTTTCGGCCCTTGCGGCTGATGAATGGCCTATACTTCCAGCGCCACGCCCCCATGCTGCGCATCGCCATTCCCTATGGTTTGTTGTCCACAGCCCAGCTCCGGGGCTTGGCGGCCATTGCCAGTCGCTACGACCGCGGTTATGGCCATTTCACCACCCGCCAGAACCTGCAGCTCAACTGGCCCCGGGTGGAGGACGTCCCCGACATCCTCGCGGCGTTGGCCGAAATGGACATGCACGCCATCCAGACCAGCGGCAACTGTATCCGCAACGTCACCACCGATCCTCTCGCCGGGGTGGCGGAAGACGAGTTAGAGGATCCCCGCCCCTACTGCGAGATCATTCGCCAGTGGTCTACTTTCCATCCGGAATTCTCCTACTTGCCCCGCAAGTTCAAAATCGCCGTTACTGGGGCATCCGTGGACCGGGCGGCCTCCCAGGTCCACGACATCGGCCTCCACTTGGTGCGCAATGGGGCGGGCGAGGTGGGTTTTGAGGTGTTGGTGGGTGGAGGCTTGGGGCGCACGCCGGTGATCGGCAAGGTGTTGCGCCCGTTTTTGCCCAAGGAGCACTTGTTGTCTTACCTCGAGGCCATTTTGCGGATTTACAACCTCATGGGAAGGCGGGACAACAAGTTCAAGGCAAGGATCAAGATTTTGGTCAATGCCTTGGGTATAGATGCCTTTCGGCGCCTAGTGGAGGCCGAGTGGGCCAGGTTGCGGGAGGGGGACTTGGCCCTATTGGCGGCTGACATCGCCCACATGGTGGCGTTTTTCGCTCCACCGGCTTACGATTCCACCTCGGCAGCGGACGACGGGGCCGAGGCGCGGCGGCGGCGGGACCCACTGTTTAACACCTGGTGGCGGCAGAACACCCTGCCCCACAAGGTGGCGGGTTACCGGGTGGTGGTGGTTTCCCTCAAGGCGCCTGGGGCGCCGCCGGGGGACATGTCCTCGGAGCAGATGCTGGCGGTGGCGGATCTAGCGGATCGCTACAGCTTTGGCCAGGTGCGCACCACCCACGATCAGAACATGGTGTTGGCCGATGTGGCGGAGGGGGACTTATTTGAGGTGTGGCGCCAGTTGCGGGCGCAGCACTTGGCCACCCCCAACATCGGCACCCTCAACGACATCATCTGCTGCCCGGGGCTGGACTACTGCAGCTTGGCCAACGCGGGGTCCATCCCCATCGCCCGCCAGATCAATGAGCGCTTTACCGATCTGGATTACCTTTATGATTTGGGGGATATTCAGGTTAAGATGTCGGGCTGCATGAACGCATGCGGTCACCACCACGTGGGGCATATCGGCATTTTAGGTGTCGACAAAAAGGGTGAAGAATGGTACCAGGTGTCACTGGGAGGTTCGGCGAGTGAGCGCGCGGCCCTGGGTAAGGTCTTGGGTCCAGCGGTGGCCAAGGATCGCGTTGCCGAGGCCATTGCGCGCATCCTCGACGTTTACGTCGAGCAACGCCAGCCAGAGGAGCCTTTTATCCATGCGGTGCAACGCCTGGGCCTTGCACCCTTCAAAGAACGAGTGTATGGGACAAGTCATTAGAGACGAACGCTTAGTCGACGACGACTTTACCCGGCTCACGGACGACGAAGCCCGGGTCGACGGTGACATTATTGTCTCGTTGGCTCGCTGGCGTCGGGAACGCGACGAGCTCATGCGCCATCCGGGTCGGGTGTCGGTGGTGGTCCAAAGCGACGACTCCGTCGACGAGTTGGCCCAAGACTTCCACCACTTTGCCTTTATTGCCCTCGAGTTTGCCTCTTTCACCGACGGTCGCGGCTACAGCCAGGCTCGGCGGCTGCGGGAACAGTACCACTATCGGGGGGAATTGCGGGCTGTGGGGGAGGTGTTGGTGGATCAGTTGTACTTGATGCGTCGCTGTGGCATTGACGCTTACCAGTTGCGAGACGACCAGGATCCCCAAGCGGCCTTGGCGGCCTTGAATGCCCTTTCGGTGCACTACCAGTCGGCTGCCGACGGTAGTGGCCGCCCCGCTTGGCGGCGGCGGTAGAGGGTTGCCCATGGAATCATTGTTGGGCTTGGCCACCCCGTGGGAGGCTGGCGGAGTAGCCTTACGAATATTCGGGTAGCCGCCCGGGCGTCAAGCGGCTAATCTGGTGCGAATCGATCGAGTTCGCGAGGTTTTTTCCATGGGATCAGACGATGATCGCTGTGATGAGGTGCTCGTAGCCTTGCGGCGTATCAACCGGGCCATGAACCTGCGCTCCCGGCAGTTGATGCAGACCACGGACATCACCGGTCCCCAATTGATGTTGCTCCACGCCCTGCGTCGCCATGGCTCCATGACCATCGGCCAGGTGGCCAATGCCATCAACTTGAGCCAGGGCACGGTGACGTCGATCCTCGAGCGCCTGCTAAAGAAGGGGGTTGTGAAGAAGACCCGCAGCGTCGAGGACAAGCGCAAGGTGTTTGTCGAGTTGACGGACAGTGGCCACGAATTGTTGTTGCGGGTTCCCACGCCTTTGCAGCAGAACTTCACCACCCGCTTCAAGCAGCTCAAGGATTGGGAGCAGAATCTCATTTTATCCTCTTTGCAGCGGGTGGCGGAGATGATGAATGCCCATGAAATCGAGGTGGAGCCTTTGTTGGTGGTGGATGCTTCGTGCGAGGTGCCCCAGGCGTGAGGCTTCCAGTCTACGGCTGCGCCCCCGCCAGGTGTGATCTAGTTCACACTTGAGCCGTCTTTAAGAAGTCATCTAAACCCTTTATGCTGTTAGTGGCATATTGTGCCCTTCAGGGCGGGGCTTTGATGGGTTTCAACCGGCCATTCTTGAATGGGCTTTGAGGATAAGAATGAAAACGGGGTGCAACAGCTGGCATAGAGGGGGGTTGGTCATCATTGTGGGTGGTGACAACGTCAAGGGCAATTTTACCCTAACCGCATGCAGCGGTAACTCAAATCCCGCAATCAGGCAGTACCGTTTTCAGAACCCACTCTTACCCTCATTTTTCGACCTTTTTGTTCAATAATCTAACGTTTGAAGGGGCAGATCAATGATCAATGGCAAAGAGTGGACCATGGCAAATCCTCGTGAGAGGGTAGCTTTTTTGATGGGTATTGCCGCTGTTATCAGTGCTCAGTATCAGATTCAGCAGTCCGACAGCATGTCGCCTCAAGATATCGTTGAGAAGATGGTTGCTAGATTTGCAAACGCTGATCTCTTCGACATCATCAAGCAGATCGATGCTTGGTACGCTTTGAACGAAGACCAACTGAACAGACCTGTCATTGAGACCATCTGGTTTGAGTTAGTGGCCGATCCAGAGCTACCGATGTCCTGAGTTTTACTCTGATGGTGTTTTGAGCCGATCGGTGGAAATGGTTAGTTATCTGCTGCGGAAGATGCCGAAGGCGGGCATTTTGAGTTATTTTCATTTCAATTGGGGCACGTGAAAATGGCCAATCTCAACGGTAGTCAGGTAACTAACCTTCGTCCTTGGAAGATTCTCCCCGCTGATTACAAAAAGCACTTTGCCAAAGTCGCCGCCCTCGTGCCCGAACTGGTGAGCATTTTGCAGATTCATGGCTCGAAAGCCCTGGCCGATGTCAAATGCTTTGTCGCCCAGCTGGAGAATGGCACTGTCATTGGGGCAGGTGCTCTTCGGCGAGTGCCCCACAGTCCGTGGGGGCAGGTGGCTTTAAAAGTCGACGCCAGGGTTGCCGAAAAATATCGCATTACCGTAGGACGAGATCTTTTAAATAAACTCATTTTTTGTGCGCGACTTCAAAAGCTCGATGAGATCGTGCCCTCTGGTACGTTGAATGAGGACGATCCCAATGTGGATTTGTGGTTGCAGTTAGGTTTTCAATAAAACCCAAACCTCAACCCCATGATTATCTATGATGCAGACATTGGCGCTCTGAGTGAGCGCAGCAAACGCGTCTACGATAAGTTACTGAGCAGAAAAAAGATTCCTCCCCAGGCCCACGTCGAGAATTTGGCCGATGTGCCCACTGAGCCCGTTTTGGAGTTGCGCCTTCAAGAGCTCGAAACAGATCCCCATTGGTTGCGCGCCCGGATCGAAGGACGACTCATCGAGGGTGAAAATTACGATCACGAATTGTCGAAAATTTTGCTCTACGGCGATGAGGTCATCGGCGTCGCACTGATTTGCCGAAAGACCAAGACGGGGATTTTATACGATTCAGCGGTGATCAAGGAGGGCTGGCGGAACAGCTGGGCCAATGCATTGCTAAAGTACAAAGTTTTTAGCCACCTTCACGAGGCAGGCTTTACCAGTTGTTACAGTGTTGCCCTGCCCTGTTACCCCGATCCCCACGGGCTAGCTCGCAGTGTTGATGCTAAAATATTCAAACGGTACGCAAAGCTCAATATTAAGCTCAACTGAGCCATGGACAATTCCACACAAAAAAGGTGAGGACTGCTGTGCAGTGCTCACCTTTTTATCTAATAAGGCCGAGTGGTATGACTAGCTAAGACAAAACTTTCCGGAGGAGGTTGTAGAGCCAAAAGCTTACTTACCGCCGCCTTTGCCACCGCCCTTACCGCCACCGCCTTTCTTACCATCGCCGCCGCCTTTCTTGCCGTCGTTACCTTTGCCAAAGAAGCCGCTCGCAAAGTCCACCACACCGATGGCGACATCCATAACCCCGCCGACGACGTCACCGACAATGGGAATGTCTTCGACGATGGGCCCGAGGAAGTCACCGGCGAAATCGCCGACCATGGCGCCAAAGGGACCGCCGAACACGGCGCCGAAGGCAGAACCGATGTCGCCCATGTCGATGTCGCCGTCCAGCAGGCCACCGAACCCGGAGAAGGGCAAACCACCGCCCAAGCCCAAGAAGTCAGCTGCGCCACCAAAAGCATCGCCGAGGAAGCCACCGCCGATGCCGATGCCCTCAGCAAGACCCTTAAACATGTCGGCAACGTTGGGAAGGCCGGGGATGGCACCGCCGCCGATGCCGGGAAAACCGATGTCAAAGGGCAGGTTTTCGCCAATGGCACCCATACCCGCATCGAGGACCTGACCTACAAAATTATCGCCACCAATTCCACCGATAGGCATAATCGTCACCTCAAGTTAAATGGAAACTTGTACAGCTCTTGGGCAACGATTTCATAGCACGATGTGCTATGAAATCAATCCCAGAACGAACTCTAGGTTAGGTGTTAGATCCCTGGAATGCAATGCGAACCCGTTCTCATCGACTTTGTTACCTTTCGGCGAAACCGCACTCAAAAAAACTCATAACCAGTTGAAATATATTATTTTTCTTTATTATTCCACGACCAGCGTAGCCAGAGATCAGGTGGCCCTGCGCCCAAGTAAGGTTGGCCTCAAGGCTCTGCAACCCATCCTCCCACAGCTTGAACAGGCCGAGGATCATCCCAACGACTCACCCAAGCCGCCAAGGCGTAGCGCTCACTGGCCGGCCAGGGTTCGGGCAGGGCCACCCTCCCCCTCAGATCGCCCCTTGCACCTGGTAGCAAAGCTGCTGCCAGAGTGTCGAGCACCACAAAGTCATGGTGTAGGGTGCGGCGGCGGTTTTCCCCTGCTGTCACTTCAGTTGCCAAATCAAACCCCAACAGAGCCACGGTGACGGCGAGGTCGCCAACCCCCTCAGGCGCACTGGGCGCGAAGGCAATCTCCAAATGTTGCCGATCACCCCACACCTTCAGTGATCCCACCTCAGATCTCACCCTCCCGGGCAAGTCGGCACGACGAAAGAACCCCCGCCACTCTTGGCCATCCACCACAAACCCCGGGGTATACACCGAACTCAACACATCTAGAGCGGCGTAGTGGCGCTGGCGATTGCTATGACGAGGGCTGGCGAAGCGATCCGCCCAGCCCAAATAATTCCAATAGTCGACGTGAAACGCCACGGGTACCCACTCCCGCCATAGCCGAGGGTCTTCCTCCAGACGTGACAACCAGCGATCCGCCGGCGGACAACTGCTACATCCCTCCGAGGTGTAGAGCTCCACCAGGGCGACTTTGCCAGGCCCACTGTCCAGGGCGATGGGTATCTCTTGAGACACTGTCTGGGCATGGCCCAGGAGACTGGAGACAAGCCCCACCACCCCGGCGAGCACCACGGCGGTCAGAGGGGCAAAACCCTCCTTGGTGTGCAACTTTGCCATGTTGAAAACCTCTGTTGATCGGGACGTAATGGCAAATCTTACGCAGTAGTGACCGTTTGCGATTCTCCCACCTTTCCACCCCGACCCACAGGAGATCACCCCATGGCATCCACCCTCCCCCGTCGGTTGTCCATCCTCGTCGGCTGGCTCGCCCTCATCAACCTCAGCCACGCCCAAAACCCAGTAGGCCCTGGCGCCGATGCCGGCCTGATCCACTTTAAAAGCCCAGACTCCGTGGCAGACACCGCCGACCGCTTCACCCGCATGGCCCAAGAGCGCGGGCTCAACGTCTTCACCCGGGTCGACCACAGCAGCGGTGCCCAAAGCGCCGGCTTGGAACTGCCCCCCACCGTGGTGGTGCTGTTTGGCAATCCCAAGGCCGGTACGCCCTTGATGCAGTGCCAACGCACCGTCGCCATCGACCTTCCCCAAAAGGCCCTGGTCTGGCAAGACGAGATGGGCCAAACCTGGCTGAGCTACAACGATCCCCAGTACCTCATGGAGCGTCACCAGCTCGGGGAGGGCTGCGCCACGCCCATCCAGCGGATTGGCCAGGCCCTCAACGGTCTCGCTACAGCGGCGACAAGTCCCGAGGGCGAGGGCAACTGAGCCCCACGTCTAAAGCCAGTTGCCGATAATGAGGAATGGGGCCCAGTAAAATGGATGCTCAAAGCGCCGTTGATCGATGAGGCGCCGCTGGGCCAACCGCAACGCCTGGGCTTTGCTCTGCCCGGGCGTTTGTAACGCTCGATAAAATTCCCCCGCCAGCAACGCCGTCGCCTCATCGCTGATAAACCACAGGCTC
>JBHJHK010000287.1:0-2035 GCA_050330975.1 Candidatus Competibacterales bacterium
GACCAAACCGCCAGCAGGGGGCACAAAACCAGCCCAGATCCTCCAGGGGTTGGCTCCAGGCGGCGAACTCCCAGTCCAAGATCCCCTGGAGCTGGCCGTTGTCCACCAGGTAATTACCGGTGCGGTAGTCCACGTGGCACAACGCCACCTCACCCCCCCGGGGCAAATGGCGCTCCAGCCAGGCGAGGCTGTACTCCAACACCGGGTGGGGGTGGGGGAGAGCATCCAGATATTGGCGGTAGGCCGCCAGGCGGGCGGCCGCCGGGTCGCCGGCGGGTAGGGGCAGAAAATCCAACCCCGCTGTCCCGGGGCTCCCCGGGGTGATGCGGTGGAGGCGGGCCAGCTGGGCGCCCAGCTCCGCCGCCAACTCCTCGGAGCCCATGGCGACCACGGCGGCGCCCCGGGCGGTGCCCGGTAGGCGCTCCATGAGGTAAAACGGCCGGCCGATGACTGCCGCGTCGGCGCAGTAGCCCAACGGTCGGGGCACCTTGACCCCCGCTCCGTGGGCCGCCTGGAGCACGGCGTACTCCTGGGCCCGGCTGAGGCTCATGGCCAGTTGGGTGGGGGCGTTGCTGCGCAGCACCCAGCGCTGGTGACCGGCTAGGGTCGAGTCCTGGGGATGGTGGATCTCCAACTCAAGACCCAGGTTGTCCTGGATGGCGCCCCCCGTAAGCCGCTGGACACCGCTGATGGTCACCTCGTCGGCCGTCAGTTGTCCCCGGAGGTACTCCTCCAGGGCTTCGACGTGGTGCCTTGCTAGGGCCACGTCCAGAACTCCCGGCCCTCTTGCTGGAAAAACCGCGCCAGCACCATCTTGTGGACCTCCGAGGCCCCATCCACCAGCCGTGCCTGGCGGGCGTAGCGGTAGATCCACTCCAAGACGGTGTCTTTGGAATAGCCCCGGGCCCCACACAGCTGGATGGCGGTGTCCACCGCCTTGTGGAGGACGTCGGCCACCGCCACCTTGGCCATGGCCACTTCCTTGCGGGCGAAGTCCCCCTGGTCCAGGGTCCAGGAGGCGTGGATGGTCAACAGCCGCCCGGTGTGGATCTCCATGGCCGCCTCCCCCAGGAGCCACTGGACCCCCTCCCGCTCCGCCAGGGTGGTGTTGAAGGCCCGGCGCTCGGCGACGTAGGCCCGGGCGATCTCCATGGCCCGCTGGGCCAGCCCCAACCAGCGCATACAGTGGGTGAGGCGCGCCGTCCCTAAGCGAATCTGGGTGAGCTTGAGGCCATCTCCCACCTCCATGAGGCGGTTTTCGTCGGCGATCTCCAGGCCTTCGAAGTGCAGCTCGCAGTGGCCGCCGTGTTCCTCGGGCCCCATGATGGGGATCCGGCGGACGATCTTCCAGCCCGGGTCGTCCCGGTGGAACAAAAACGCCGTGAGGCCCTTGCGGGGGTCAGCGCCGGTGCGGGCGATCAAAATGAAATGGCTGGCCACGCCGGCGCCGGTGATGTACCACTTGTGGCCGTGGACCACCCAGCGATCCCCCCGCCATTCGGCTTTGGTCTGCATCATCCCCGCCGGGTCGGAGCCCGCCCCCGGGGCGGGTTCGGTCATGGCAAAGGAAGACCGCACCCGGCCGTCGATGATGGGCTGGAGCCAGCGATCCTTCTGGGCCTCGCTGGCCACCTTGTTGAGGATGAACATATTGCCGTCGTCGGGGGCGGCGGCGTTGAATACCACCGGGCCGAAGATGGAGCGGTTCATGGCCTCGTAGCAGGCCGCCATCCCCACGGTGTCGAGGCCTTGGCCCCCCCGGGATGGGGGCATGGCCAAGGCCCAAAGCCCCTGGCTTCTGGCCCGGTCCCGCAAAGGCTCCAGATGGTCGGGGTGGATGTTTTCCCCGGCGTCGTAGGCCTCGGGGCGCGCTTCCAGGGGCATGATCGCCTCGGCGACAAACTGTTCGATGCGGGCCCGGTAGTCGGCGACGGGGGGGGGGAGACGAAAATCCATGGCGTTGGGACGTGAGATGGGGTTGGGCTAGGGGTGGGCTAGAGGTGGCGGACGGCCACCACCAAGCGGTCGTCAAAGT
>JBHJHK010000288.1:0-7040 GCA_050330975.1 Candidatus Competibacterales bacterium
CCTGGAGACCCGGTCTCCCAGGCCTTGGGAAAGTTCTACGGCGAGCCACCCCCCCAGCCCGAGGACGGCCAATCCCTCAACGGCTACCCCGCCTCGCCGGGGAAAGCCCGGGGCCGAGCGGTGGTGTTGCATTCCCTCGCCGAGGCGGAGCGGGTCCAACCGGGGGATATTCTGGTGGCCGATACCACCTCGCCCCCCTGGACGGCCCTGTTTGCCAGCCTCGCCGGACTTGTCACCGACACCGGCGGGGTGTTGAGCCACGCCGCCATCGTCGCCCGGGAGTACCGCATCCCGGCGGTGGTGGGGGTAGGGAAGGCGACGGCCACTATCAAAGAGGGGCAAATCATCGAGATCGATGGCGACACTGGGGTGATTCGCCTGCTGCCGGCAGACGCGGTGTCTTAGGGAGGGCGGTTGATGACAGGCTCTTCTTCCCAGGCGCTGCGGATCTACCAAAACCACCACCTCGACTCCATCCAGTGGACGATCGTCAACCCTCGAGATGATGACATTGTCATCACGACGTCCTACAAATCCGGCACCACCTGGATGCAGTTTATCCTTCATCGCCTGTTGTTTGCAGAGGATCCTGCGCCGCCCTCGCTCCTAGAGGCGAGCCCCTGGATTGAGCGCCGCCGCGAAGGGGCAGCCGTGACCACCCTGGCTGCCCGTATCGAGGGACAAACCCACCGGCGCTTTTTCAAATCTCATTTGCCCGCCGACGGTTTGCCCTTTTTGCCGTCGACGCGCTATTTAGTGATCGCCCGCGACCCCCGGGATGTCTTTATGTCCCTGGATCACCACTGGTCGGCCTACACCGAGGAGCGCTACCGGCAACTCAACAGCCACCAAGTTGGGGCGCCGTTCCCCCGTTGGGGAGGGACCCTCCAGGGGCGCTGGCGCCAGTGGATCACCCGGGGTTGGTTTGAGTGGGAGAGCGAAGGTTATCCCTTTTGGTCCAATCTACACCACACGGCCACCTGGTGGCCGCTCCAGAGCCGTGCCAATGTGCTGTTGTTGCACTACAACGATCTCCTCGCCGATTTGGCCGGCCAGATCCGGCGGATAGCCACCTTTTTGGCCCTCGATGTCGAGCCCCAGCAGGTCGAGGCCGTGGCGGCGGCGGCCCACATCGACAACATGCGCAAGACCCTCGCCAGCGGTGACGATAACATCGGCCACAGCTTCCAGGGGGGGGTAACCACTTTTATCAACAAAGGCACCAACCAGCGCTGGCGAGGCGTGTTGGATGCCGACGACCTGGCCCTCTACGAAGGGACCCGGGGGCGTTTACTAGACCCTGCCTGCGCCGCGTGGCTCGAAGGCGGCTGGCTGGCGGGGTGAGCCGGCTCAAGCCTTGCGCCCCTTGAGGATAACCAGATAGAACACTTCATCCCCCTGGTCATTGGTGGGGAAGCGGTAGCCACAGGCTCGCTCGATGTAGTGGCGGTGGTTGTAGGTGTAGAGGGTATCCTGCAACTTCCACTCTCGCTCCACCAGGATTTCCCCCACGAGCCCGTGCTCTGCCATGAGGGCCAAACTTTTGTCGACCCCGGTAAACGAGGGCTGGATAAACAGCAGCGAGCCCCGAGGGGTGAGGTGGGGGGCGGCTTGGCGAATCATGAGATCGATAAAGTAACGACCGTCATCGCCGCCGTCGATGTTATCCAGGTCGATATCAAAGCCCTCGGCCCGGTAGCGCTGCCGCTCTTCGGGGGCGACGGCGTTGATGGGCATGGTGCCAAAGATGAGATCGAAGCGCTCATCCTGGGCCAAGGGGGTGAACATATCGCCGATGCGCACGGCAATCCGCTCGGCGACGCCGTTCAATGTGGCGTTTTGCCCCACCCAAACCGCCGCCTGGGGGTCGATATCGATGCCGAGAATGCGGGTAGCCGGCGAGGTGAGGAGGGCAATACCGATGGACTGACTACCCCGTGAGATACCCAGCTCCAAAATCCGCTCGACGGGGTTGCCATCGCGCGTTTTGAGGTGGGTGAGAATCTCGTCGAGGTGGTAAATCAAGGTGTTGGAGTAGTAATCGTTTTTGACGCTGCGTTCCCCCTGGAGGATGGGGTAACTCAGGCCATTTTTCACGTGGGCAATCAGTCGATCCGACTCCCCCCCCAAAGAGGCCTGGCTGAGGCCGATGCGGGGTGATGGGTGGTGATTGGGGTCGTCAGGGGACATGGCGGGGCTTTTCCTGGGTCAAAGTAGCTCATAAGCCTTGCCTTAGCCATGGGCATGGGTCAAAGGCCGTGGGCAAGGACGACGGTGGATGGATAGTACTGTAACACCGCGCCATCCGCCATCGAGCTACTGTCTAGATGCTAGGTTTTCAATATCAATGAATCTGTCCTAGGAATAGTCAGGTCGCGATCGAATGGTCGATGATTTGTCTTCCACCCCGGCGGTTGTCTCAGTATCTCGTTGCCATCTTGAACGTTTCTTTGTCGATTGACTCAAAAATGTCCGGCGTATCATGTGTTTGTGGTTGTATTTTTTTTGGTTTCAAGAGCCAAATCCTGGGCAAGATTGTCTGTAATTTTTTAAAACAGCTTCTTAGGGGGCGACAACCCGATGGCACCTATACTCATTCCACTGATTTCTGTGATTGGAGGTCTCGGGGGCGGGCTCTACATCAAGCGCATCATCAATGAGCGCCAGGCACTCAAACAGCCCTTGAGGGTCGCTCGGTCGGAAGAGGGTGACCGGGAGGAGACGCCGCCTGAGTTTCCACTGGAGCTCACCCCTACCGCCCTAGAGCGTCAGCTATCGGCCCTAGCCGGCGCATTACAGTTTGAACGATTGACCCAATTTTTTCTCGATAAAACCCGTTCCCGGCACCTACAAAATTCCCTGGGTATCAGCAAGTCGGTGGAGACTCGCGACGATGAGACCAACTCGCCCAAACAAATAGAGGCAGATCGTCGTGTGGGGGCCGTTACCATCGGCATGGGGTTAACCCTTGGAGGGGTGTTTTACACGCCCATTTATATTCTTCTCATCCCCATCCTGGGTTATATTTTTATTCCCTACTACCGCTGCGCTTATCGCGAACTGGTGAAACGGCGCAAGATAGGGCTCGCCTTTCTAGACTCGGTTTTTCTAACTGGTGCCTTGGTGGGGAATTTTTTTCTCGTACTGCTGCTTGGTGCGTGGCTGATTGAGTTGAGTGGTAACCTATTGGTGCGCACTGAAGGTCGTTTTCGGAAAAAGTTAACCCGTATATTTAGCGAACTACCCAATCGGGTTTGGGTGCTGCGCGATGGCGTCGAACTGGAGATTCCCCTAGAGCGCCTTTCCATGGATGATGTTGTGCTGGTTTTTGCAGGACAAACCGTGCCAGTGGATGGCACCATCTTACGGGGCAATGTCAGCGTCGATCAACATATGTTGACCGGGGAGAGTCAGCCCGTGGAGAAGGCCCCTGGAGATCAAGTGCTGGCCTCCACCCAGCTGATTGCCGGCTCGATGCAGATTAAGGTGGAACAGACCGGGGAAGAGAAACGAGCAGCCCAGATTCTCAACATGCTGGAGAATACGACTTCTTCTACCAGCCTGACCCAGGCTCAAGGCATCGAGATGGCCGAACAGGCGGTCGTTCCAGTCCTAGGCCTCGGCGCTTTGGGATTGTCCACTGTCGGCTCAAGCGGTGCCCTAGCGCTGCTGAAGGCGAGTTTTGGTTACAATTTACGGCTGATCTCCCCCCTCAGCCTGCTCAATTTTCTGCAAATCGCCTCAGAATACAAAATCTTAATTAAAGACGGCCGTTCGTTGGAACAGCTCAGTAATATCGACACTGTGGTCTTCGACAAGACCGGTACCCTCACCCTAGAGCAGCCCACCGTTGGGACCATTCACGCAGCCGTCGATCTGCCCCCGGCAACGCTGCTGCGCTACGCCGCGGCCGCCGAACGCCACCAGAGCCACCCCATCGCCCAAGCCATCCTGTCCGCGGCTCGGGCCCAGGGTCTTGAGGACTTACCCGTTGAGGAGAGCCGTTACGATATGGGCTATGGGATTACCGTGCGGTTTGACGATCAGCTCATTCGGGTGGGCAGCCGCCGCTTCATGGCCCTCAACGATATCTCCATCCCCGCCTGCATTGAGCAGGCCCAGCAGGACTGTGATGAAAACGGCTACTCATTAGTCTACGTTGCCTTGGATCAGGCTTTGGGGGGAGCTATTGAGTTGCGCCCCACGTTGCGCCCCGAAGCACAACAGGTGATCGCCGGGCTCCAACGGCGCCAACTCGATCTGTTTATTATTTCCGGCGACCAAGAGCGCCCTACTCGCAAGCTGGCTGGTGAGTTGGGGGTTGAGCGCTACTTTGCCGAGACCCTACCGGAGGACAAAGCCAACATCGTGGCCGGCCTACAACGCGAGGGACGTAAGGTCTGCTTTATTGGGGACGGGATCAACGATTCCATTGCCCTAAAGCAGGCTGATGTTTCTATTTCCTTACTGGGCGCCACGACGATCGCCACCGATACCGCTCAGGTCGTCTTTATGGATCAGAAACTCGATCAGCTCAACTTTTTATTTGAAATAGGAGATGACTACAAGATCAACATGAAGCGCGGCCTCTTAACCACGATTTTCCCCGGTGGGGCTGTGATCGGGGGGGTTTTCTTCTTTGGTATGGGAATCTACGGTGGAATTGCGATCTACAATTTGGGTCTGGCAGTGGGCATAAGCAATGCGCTGCTGCTACCACGCTGGAAGTATCCCCTCAAGATTAAAAACAACTCAAATCCCCTACTGCTTGTTCCCCAGGGTGAGTAACTCCGGGAAACTTCGCACACCTCACATACCTGTTGTGCCACGGGGTGATCAGCCGCCGCATTAGCCACAGCCCACGCACCCCCGCGGGTGGCAGGGCGTTGGGGTTGTTGACCGGCGTCACCGACGCCTGCCGAGGAGGACTGGGGCTAGGACCGCCACTGCCCGCGGGACTCGCCCATGTCTCACCCGAGTCGCCGGTCCGTGACCGAGGTAGGCGCTGGTGGCGAGTAGCGAGGGCCCAAACGATTACGCGCCATCGAGGTCAGCAATGGCACCATCGCGCATTTTGATCACCCGATCGGCCACGTCGAAGTAGTGGTCGTCGTGGCTCACCACAATCACCGTTTTGCCGCTCGCCCTTAACTCTGGCAGTAGCACCCGGTAAAAGTGGGCGCGAAATTCGGGGTCTTGATCGGCGGCCAGCTCGTCGAAGAGATAGATGGGCTTATCCTCCATCATGGCCATGACAAAGGCGAGGCGCTTGCGCTGGCCAGTGGAGAGCTGCAAGGTGGTAAAGCGCCCCTGACGATACTGAGTCTTGTGCTGAATCTGCAGCTTGGCAAGCCAGTGGTTGAGTTCATCGGGATCGACCTCATCGATGCCGTAGAGGTGATCCAATAGGTAATAATCGGTAAAAATGGCACAGAATAACTCCCGATAGCGGCGGTACTCCTGTTCATCCACCACTGGCCGCCCATCCACCTGCAAAACCCCGCTGTGGGGGCGATAGAGCCCGGTGGCGAGCTTTAGCAGGGTCGATTTGCCGCTGCCATTGCCCCCGACGATAAACAGCAACTCCCCTTTGGCAATCTCTAAATCGACAGGACCCATGGTAAAGCTCACCCGATCGTCGCGGTCGCGGTAGCTGTAGCTCATGCCCTTGAGACTCAGGGTGCGAAAATTCCTGTCAAAGGGGGGCACTTGGTGGGGAATGGGGGGGATGGTGGCGCCGTCGAGGGCGCGTTCCAGTTGCTCGATCTCTTCGATGGAGCCCTGGAGCTGGGCGAAGAGGGGTGCCACCGAGAGCACCCCGAGGAAGGGGCCTAGCACTAAGAGCATGGCCGCCAACATATTGAGGGCAATTTCGCTGTGTACGGGGTCGTTTTTCACCAAAAAGAATACCACTGCGCCCATGGAGAGGAAAAACATCCCTAAGGGGAAGATGATTTGCTCCATTTGCAGGCTGTGGGCCTCCCTCGACAGCTCTTCGGTGTTGCGGGCCAACTGCTCGGCGTGGTGGAAGATGGCATCGTTTTTGGCGCTGTTGAGCTTGATTTCTTTGAAACCGTTGACCATGTGGCGCAGGGTATCGAAAAAGACCCGCTCTTCGGCTCGGGCGCTGCGCATCTTGGCGGACACTTTGACCTGCAGCCAGCGGCGCAGAAAAGCCACCAAGCCCATGGTCGTCATGGCCACCAAAAAGCCGGGCACCGAGAGCCAAAGCATATAAAGCAGGGCAAAGCACATGGTGACCAGGTTTTGCGAGGCGGTGGTCAGCTGTGGTGCCCCCTGGGAGAGCTGCTTCATATTGACGGTCAGGACGCTGTAGACCGGGGTGGCGCCGTGGCGCTCGAGGAACTCCAGCTCCGTGTGGCGCAGCTTTTCCAGCAGCTTCACCCGGGTGTGGTAGACAATGCCCTCGATGGCGTAGGTGAGTTGGTAAGCGGAAAGGCGACGGTGGAGGATAAAAAGCGCGACAAAGACCAAGAAAACGAGGAATTGGCGATCGACGGCGCTATTCCAAAAGGCGAGATCGGCGGCGTGACTCGCGGTGGAGAGAATGAGTACCACACAAATACCGGCAATCAGTTGATTGAGGCAGATTAAAACAAGGGGTACTTCGGGTCCACTGTTCATGAAGAATCTCAAGAGTTTCATGCCTTGAGAAACTCCTTTTGGCGAGGGGTTTTCACGGCGAGGGCTGCCGCAGTCGAGCGATTCCCGCACCCCGCCGGTAGGGGGCGAGGTCGAAGGGTGGGGGGGTGACGAGCTTCAAGACGACTTCCCCCTGGGGACGAGGACCCTCGTCGCTCACCGTCGCCCGCAGGACGACGGCGGGGGCGTGGGGGGCGGTCAGGCGGACTTGGACGGGAAGGCCCGGGTCGGGGGGTGACGCAAAGCGAGCGATGAGTTGCCAGGAGTGCTGGAACTCCTGGCGAACGGTACTACCGGTGCGCCGCTGCACCCACTGGGGCTCGTCCTCGGGCTCGAGGGTGAGGTCGTGGGTGGTGCGATTGGGCGGGGGGGGGTCG
>JBHJHK010000289.1:0-2438 GCA_050330975.1 Candidatus Competibacterales bacterium
CCCCCCGTGGCGTTGTTGGGCTACGCCGCCGATACCCCGGCCCACTGTGCCGTCTATCCCTTCGCCGAATTTTCCCCCGAGTGGCAAGCCCTGGCCTTTGCTCGCCGCCACGGCATAACCGCAGCCTTTTGCGACCTCCCCCAGACCCACGCCCTGGGACTGGCCAACGCCTCCGCCACCGGGTTCCCCGGCTCCCCGGGGCTGTCGGGGCAGGCCGCTCCCCCCCAGGCCGCTCCCCCCCAGGCCGGGGATACCCCGTGGCAGGATGAAGTGATGGTCCGTGTGGCCGCCCTGGGGGATGGGGGAGATGGGGCGCTGTGGTGGGATGGGGTGGTGGAGCGCTTGGACCCCAGGGAAGATAGCCTAGCTATGTTTGCCGCCCTCCTCGAAGCCATGACGCTCCTGCGCCAAGGCCCCGGCCTCGGCAGTGCCAAGGGCTTGGATCGCCGGGAAGCCCTGCGGGAGGCGTGGATGCGCCGCTGTGTGCGCAAGGCTCTAAAGAGCGTGGCTGGCCCCGTGGCGGTGGTCTGTGGCGCCTGGCACGGACCGGCACTGCTGGCGGGGGTGCGTGGGCAAGTGACGGTCCGCGACGACGACGCCCTGTTGAAGGGGTTGCCGCGGGTCAAGACCCGGGCCACTTGGATGCCGTGGACCTTCGATCGCCTCACCCGCACCGCGGCCTACGGCGCGGGTATCCAGGCCCCCGGCTGGTCGCAACACTGTTGGCGGGAACGCCACAACGCCGCCGGGCGCCTGGTCAGCTGGCTGGTGGTCACAGCCCAGACGCTGCGGAGCCGGGGGTTTGAGGCGTCGGCGGCCGACGTCCAGGCCGGGGTCGCCTTGGCCGAGACCCTGATGGCGCTGCGCCCGGGGCATGGGTTGGAATTCGACAGTATAGCCGACGCCACAGCGGTGACCCTGTGTCGCAGCGAGGCGGCCCCTTTGGCAGAGCTGCAACAGACCCTGTGGGTGGGGAACGCCATGGGTCGCACCCCCAAAGATGTCCCCAAGACCCCCCTCCAGATGGATTTGGAGACCACAAGCCGTCGGCTGCGTTGGGAGAAGGCGGGGGAGCGGACCGTGACCTTGGACCTGCGCAAGCCCCAGGGGGCCGAGGGCTCGGTCATGCTCCATCGCCTGGTGTTGTTGGCGGTGCCCTGGGGGGAGGAATTGCCGGCCAGCCGAGGCCTTGGGACCTTTAAGGAGCGCTGGCGGCTCTTGCCCTGGCGACCCGAACACACCTTGGCGTTGCTGGAGGCCGGGGTGTGGGGCACGACCCTGGGCCATGCGGCCACGGCCAAGGGGTTGGCCCTGGCGGAATCCACCGGGACTGCGCAGGCCTTGGTGGCGCTGCTGGCGACCCTCCTCAAGGCCGATGTTCCCCGGGCCGTAGGGGGCGTGGTGGCTCGCCTCCAGGGGCGGCTCGCCGTGGGGACGGACGCGGCAGAGCTCCTGGAGGCCTTCACGGCGTTGGTCCAGTTGTGGCGCTACGGCGACGCGCGGGGCACCGACCCCCAGCTGTTGGCTGGGGTGATCCAGGGTCTTGCCATCCGCCTTAGCCTGGGTCTGGAGGGATTTTGTCGCGGGCGGAATGAGGCTTTTGCCCGCGCCATCGCCCCCCAGGTGGTCAGGGCTAACGGCGCAGTGGTTCTGTTCGACGACCCCGGACTATTGGCGGGATGGTATGCCGCCCTCCGGGCCATCACAGGTCCAGAATACCCGGGTCTACTGGCGGGGCGCGTCTACCGGCTCTTGCTGGAGCTGGGGCGACTGGAAGACGAGCCCTCCATCATTCTCCACCGGGCCTTGACCAAGGTGCCCGCCCCTCGGGCGGCGGCCTGGATCGAGGGGTTGGTGGCGGAGGATGGGAGGTTATTGGTCCACGAGACCGCCCTCTGGGGGCTGTTGGACGCTTGGCTCGTGGACCTCGACGAGGCCACCTGGCTGTCCCTGTTACCGTTGCTGCGCCGGGCCTTTGCCGCCGTCGAGCCCCAGGTCAGGGGGCTGCTGTTGGCCCGGGTCCGCCCGTCGGATGTGGCCGTGGAGGAGGGGCCGGCGACTGGGGAGGTGAGTGCCCCCCCCTTCGACCACGAGGCGGCGTCGGCGGGGATGGCTCTCGTCCAGCGGCTGCTGGGACTCGAGGCCGAGCCGTCGCCCCCGGCCGTCCCGTCGGCGGCGGGGCCCCTGGCGGCGAGCCGTGGCCAAAGGTCCCAGGCGGTGCGCTTTCGCCGCTGGCGGTTGGTGCTGGGGGACGCCGAGGGTCGCGATCCCCCGCCGGGGGACGACGGAATCCTCGACGCCACCTTGGCGTTGGTCTACGGCAATCCCGCCTCCGGCGATACCCCCCCCCCAACCCGGGGCCGCCGGGGGGGGCTAGGCGCGGCGGGGGGGGCCCGGGGCCGGGGGCGCAGGGAGGTCCGCCCGCCCTTCCCCGGGGT
>JBHJHK010000290.1:0-5403 GCA_050330975.1 Candidatus Competibacterales bacterium
ACAAAACGGTGGGGGGCGCCGCCCCGGGGGTTTTGGCCCCCGCCGTGCCGGGGGCCAAACCCCCCCCGCCCCCTCGCCGCCAGCTCCTCCAAATGGAACGGCTTGACCAGGTAATCGTCGGCGCCCGCCTCCAGACCCTCGACTTTGTCCTGCCAGCGACCCTTTGCCGTGAGGATCAAGACGGGAAAGCGCCGATCCTCGCCCCGCCAGCGGCGGATGACCTCGATGCCCGACAGACCCGGGAGCCCCAGGTCCACCACGGCGACGTCCACGGGGTATTCCCGGCCGTAGTAAAGACCCTCATGGCCGTCGGCGACAGCGTCGACGATGTAGCCTTGGCCGGCGAGGAAGGTTTTGACCTGGTCGCGCAGCGCCGTTTCGTCTTCGACGATGAGAACGCGCATGGAAAGTCCTCAAAAGGCACGTGGTTTCTCAGCACAACGCGCCGGAGTTAGCGCTGACGCACACCGTGCGGACGCGCCCGCCGGCCAACAGCACTTTGACGTAGTAGGCGGGGGCACCGCGTTGAATCAACCGCACGCTCAACACCCGGCCCCCCGTGGCCTGGGCGGCGATGGCGGCGGCCTGGTCGGCGCTGATAGCCTGAGCGATGGCCGTGGGCAGAAGGACGCCCAGCAACAACAGTGCGCATAGTAGTGATCTTATCATTGGCGTCGTCCATCGCGTGGAACCCTGGGACTAGGCTAATGGGCGCGCTATGAATCCGAGCTGAAACCCCTGCGCCCGTTGCCCCGACGATCAAGCGGTGTCGCCAAATGGCGTGTTGGCCCCCATCCGCTGGGCGGCATAGGTACCCCAGTTATTATCGGTGACCCAGGGGGTATCGCCAAGCGATCGCCACGGATTTTTACACCGCTGGCTTTCCCAGGCGCCGGCCCCTAGGCCGGCACCAACGCTCGATTGGCCGCCCCGGGCAGCACTGCCAGGCGTTGGCCGGCCTCCTCCAACACCCGATAGTCCATGGATTTGACGGTGTCGACGAAGATCCATTCCCCCTCGGCCCGCTCCGGCGTCAGGGTGAGGACAAAGTAGACCAGATTCTCGGTGTCGGCGTATTGGAGGGGTTCGATAAAGTCGGTAAACGCCTGGGCGACGGCGGCGGGGGCGTCGCTGATAAAATTCTCTAGCCCCGGGGAGGACACGCTGGCGGTGGCGAACTCCACCCCCACGGCGTTCCCCGCCTGGTCTTGGAGGTTGTTGGCCCAGGCGTTGTGGGTGTCCCCGGCCAGCACCAGTAGATTTTTGTCCAATTGCAAGGCGGTGGCCAGCAGGGCTTCCCGTTCGGCGGGGTAGCCATCCCAGGCGTCCAGGTTGTAGGGCACCGCCGGCTGGGCCAGGATGGCCTGTTGCTCGGGGGTCAGGGTGTCGGGGGCGGTGAAGGCCTGCTGGAGGAGGGCTTGGTACTCGGTGAGGCTCACCCCGGCCCCCGGCAACGCCAGGTCGATGAGGAGCGGCGCCGGGAGATTCATGCGCCCCATGAGCACCTGCTGCCCCAGCACCTGCCAAGTGGCCTGGGAATCGGCCAGCTGGTTTTGCAGCCAGCCCAGTTGCTCGGCCCCCAACATGGTGCGGTTGGGGTCGGTGAGGTCGGCGGTGAAGCGGGCCTCGTCTACAAGCCCGGTGGCGGGGTCAAGATAGTCGGTCAACTGGAGCTGAAGGTCCCGGGCGGTGAGGCGGGTCTCCAGGAAGTAAAAGCTGGCCAGATCGCCGAAGTCAAAGCGCCGGTAGAGGTTTTGCGGCTGGCCTTCGACGGCGGGACGCACGGGCATCCACTCTTGGTAGGCGCGCAGGGCCGCGTCCCGTCGGGTGATGTAATCCCCCTCGTCCGGGTCGTGGTTCTCGGCCCCCGATACATAGCTGTCGTTGGCCACCTCGTGGTCGTCCCACACGCTGATCACCGGTATCAGGCGGTGGAACTCCTGGAGGTCGGGGTCGCTGCGGTATTGGGCAAAGCGAGTCCGGTAGTCGGCCAGGGAGAGGATTTCCACCGGCGGTTCGGGGACGCGGCCTAGGGCTTCGGCGTCCTCGGTGGCGTAGTCGCCATTCCCCCCTTCGTAGAGGTAATCCCCCAGGTGGAGGGCGGCGTCCAAATCGTCCCGCAGGGCCGCCTCGCCATAGACGTGGAAGAACCCAGCGGGGTAGTTGGAGCAGGAGAACATGGCCAACCGCACCTGTTCCACGGGGCCCTGGGGCAGGGTCTTGGTACGACCGGTGACCGAGCGACTTTCCCCGGCGGCAAAGCGGTAGAAATACACGGTGTTGGGGGCGAGCCCCGTGGCGTCCACCTTGGCGGTGTAGTCCTCCTCGGCGCTGGCCGTGACCGCACCAGAGGCCACCACTGCGGAAAAGGCCTCGTCCAAGGCCATCTCAAAGCTCAAGGTGACCGCCGTCGCTTCCCCCTGGGGGACGGCTCGGGTCCACAATATCACCCGATCTGCCAGGGGGTCGCCGCTGGCGACGCCGTGGGTGAAGGTGGCGCCGGTGATGGCGGCGTCGCTGCCGTCGTCGTCGTTGTCGTCGCCGCCCCCGCAGCCGGTGAGGCCCAAGGGACCAGCTACGGCAACCGTGGTGACCGTTTGTATGAAACGGCGCCTGGAGGGAGAGTTGGGCTGATGCATGAGCGTCCCTGGAATTGGTGTGGAAGAGGCCGTCGGCGGGGGGCTTCGAAGCCGCGCCGCCGCGATGATAGCGCGGGACGGGGAGGGGAGCAAAAGGCCTCGGGAGCACAGGGCGCCCTTAGGTGTCAAATGAGCCAGGCTATAATACAATGCGTGGCGAGTTCGAGCTGCTAGGGATTGGCAAAGCCCAAGGGGTTGCGCCTTGCGGCTTGGGCAGTGATGGCGCAAAAGTCCCGAGGACGCAGAACATGCCCATCTTTAGAACCCGTTCGAAAAAAGATTCATCGACCAAATCTCAAGGCGCGATCTCCTTGACCCCGACGCGCCTTCTGGAACGAGATGACCTCGAGCCACAGCCCACCCCCAAGGCCCCCGCCTCGAGTGTGCGTCCAAAGCAGCCCGCGGTGAGCCGCGACAAGCGGCGCGGCGAGGGGGAGTTGCTCCACCCCGTGGTGGGTTGGTTGGCGGTGATCGGCGGCCCGGGGCGCGGGCGCATCCTGTCCCTCCACCCGGGGATCAACGCCTTGGGGCGCGGACCCAACGCCAAGCTGCGGGTCGATTTTGGCGATCGTTCCATCGCCTTTGAAGAACACGCCAAGATTAGCTACGACCCCACGACCCGCCGCTTCCTCGCCCTGGGCGGTGACGAGGGTGCCGCCTTTGCCGTCAATGGGGTATCGGTCATCGGCCCCGTGGCCCTGGCCTATGGTGACACCCTGGTGGTCGGTCAAACCCTGTTGCGCTTTGTGCCCTTGTGCGGCGTCGATTTCGATTGGCAAACCCTCGAAACCCCCTGACCCGTTCTCGAGACCCCCAGCGAAACGCCCATCGAAATGGAAATGCCCTTTGCATCCCACCCCGCCCCCTTTGGGTCACCTACCGCAGCCAGCGTCGCATTGACAGACCTGGGGCGCGGGAACTTATTATGCCTTTTGCGCCGTTTTCCCTCCGCCAATGTCCTGCCCGGAGCGGGCCTTTACTCCGGTGGTCGGGGGATTAAACGGCGTTATGGAGTATCCATGGATGACCAATTCGCCCGATATTACCTCGGCCATTTTCCCCGACGACTGCTCCCCCCACCCGAGAGGATCCGGGCCCATGAATGAACAGCCCCTTGTGATGGAACGAGGCATCCTCCCCTCGGGGCATCGGCTCCAGGAATACACCATCAACGGCGTCCTCGGCAGTGGTAGCTTTGGCATCACCTACAAGGCCTGGGACAACCAGCTCGCCGCCTGGGTGGCCATCAAAGAGTACTTCCCCGTGGACTTCGCCCAGCGCTGCAGCGATGGTCTGCGGGTGGAAGCCACGGCCAAAGGCGCGGGTCTAAAGCCCCCCAAGGGCAAGGACGAAACCCCTTTGTCCCGCTACGAGTGGGGGCTCGTGCGGTTCTTGTCCGAGGCCCAGGTCCTCGCCCAGGTCAAGCACCCCAACGTGGTGCGCATCAGCCGCTACTTTCGGGCCCAGGGCACCGCCTATATCGTCATGGACTACGAGGAGGGGGAGCCCCTGAGCCAGTTGCTCATCGACGAGGGCACCCTGTCTGAGGAAAACGTCCGGGGCTTTTTAGAAGACATCGTCCCCGCCCTCCAGGCCGTCCACGGCGCGGGTTTCCTCCATCGGGACATCAAACCCGACAACCTCTACGTCCGAGAGCGCGACGGCGCCGTGGTCCTCATCGACTTCGGCGCGGCCCGGGCCACCATGGAGCACGGTCGCCGGGTGACCGCCTTGGTGACACCGGGCTATTCGCCGCCGGAACAACACCTGGCCGGGGCCAAGATTCCCGACAAAGGCAAGTCTCTGGGGGTGTGGAGCGATATTTACTCCCTGGGGGCGGTGCTCTACCACTGCATCGTGGGTCGGCCACCGCTGGCGGCGGCGTTGCGCCTGGTGGATGACACCATGCCCTCCGCCCAAGAAGCCGGCGCCGAAAACTACAGCCCGGCCCTCCTGGCGGTAGTCGACCGAGCACTGTCACTGTTGCCGGAAAACCGCTTTGCCAGCGTCGACGAGATGGCCCAGGAGTTGGCCCTGCGCACGGCGGCAGAGTCCTTCGAAACCCGGGCTGGGGACTCCAAAGCCCGGCGCGTCTCGACGCCAGCGCCGCCGGATTCGGCCTCGACGGCGCTGACGTCGGGGCGCGGCGGGCTTTGGCCGCTCCTGGCCGCCGTGGTGATCCTCGCCGGGGGGGGCACCACCTGGTGGATGTGGCCACAGGGAGGCGCAGTCGAGGGTTCCCAGGACGCCCCCACGGCGGCGATGGCAGTGGCGCCGGCGCCAGAGCCAAGGCCAGAGCCAACGCCGGTACCCGCGGCCTTGGCTTTGGCCGAGGGGGTGCCCGTCGAACCCCCGCCCGCTGCAACCACACCCGTCGAGGCCGCACCCGTCGAGGCCACCCCGCCGGTCACCGCCCAGCCGCCGGTGGTCGCCGCTGCTCCGGCCGAACCTGCCCGGGAGTCGGCGCCCCCGCCGTCTCGGCTTTCCCGGTCGATCCAAAGGCTACCGGGGACGGAAATCTCCGTCGCCGTCGCGGCCTTCGCCGCCGTCAGCGCCAGCGCCAGCGCCGCCATCATCGTCCCCGAAGTCGAGCCGCGCCGCCGGGAACGCATTCCGTCCCAGGAGCCCTCCCCACCCCCCGTCGCCGCCGTGCCAACTCCCGTGGCGCCGGCGCCCGCCCAGGGGCCAAGGGGATCCCCCCAGGGAGCCGGCGACGACGACCGACCCCCCGCCGATCCGGCCCTAGAGGCGCGCATCATCCACC
>JBHJHK010000291.1:0-4988 GCA_050330975.1 Candidatus Competibacterales bacterium
ATCGGGCTCCTGGTGGGCGGTTTGCCGCCAACGGGCCCGAGCGGCACGCTGGCGCGTGGGTTTTGGCAAAGCCCGCCGTTTGGCCTTGAGTTGCTGGCGTAGGATAGTGGAATCTCGGGAATCCACAGGTGTTTGGTGGCAAAGGTGATGGGAAAAACAAAATAAAGGGGACACGATCCGCTGGTGCCGCTTGGAGCCTATACCCTTGAACCAAACGGTTCAAGTGGGAGAGTGGGTTGTACCTTTAGGCTTTCCACAGGCCATGGCCGCGGACGTGCTCACCGGTACAACGGGCCTTTCTCCCGGGTAAGTAAAATTAGGATCAAGGGGTTACCCGACTCTTGTGCGAACACTGCAGAACGTGTCCTGACTGAAATGGGTCGAACCGACAACCTGGACTAACTAGCGATCCACCTCCCATTGCAAGGCGGTGTCCATGCGGTCCACCAACGCCTGGAGGCGATTTTGGGTGTGTTCGAGTTGCGCCTGGTGTTCACGGCGCTCTTGCAATAGCTCATAGCAAATATTTAGAGCCGCCATGACGGCGATACGTTCCACGCCGATGGTCTTGCTGCCCTGGCGAATATCGATCATCTTATCGCTGAGATAGCTAGCGGCGGTCAGCAGGGCATCGCGTTCCTCGGCGGGACAGGACACCCGATACTCATTGTCCATGATTTCCACTGTCACCGGTACCACGGACTGGTCAATCATCCCGATTGCTCCAGTGTCTTGAGGCGCGAGACCATGGCCTCGATGCGGGCCTGGGCCTGTTGGTTCTGGTCGCGCAGGGCATCGCGATCGGCCACCAATTCGTCGTAGCGGCGCTGGAGGGCATCGCGATCGGCGGCTAGGCGCTCAAAGCGCTCAACGAGCATGTCAAAGCGCTGTTCGAGGGCCATGAGCCGGTCTTCGACCGCGGCGTTGGTGGCGTCGGTTTCCATGGCGGTACTATAGAGCGCCGGTGCGGCCAGGGTCAACGTCGCAATGGCGGTGGGCGACAGCGTCGGCAACCGGTGATAGGATGTCAAACAGTGAACGACTCTATCATCGCCAGTCGCCCCATCTTCGGTGATTGCCCGTGGTCCTCTGCCCAAGGCTTAAGCGCCCATGAGTGACTCTGCCCCCCTGCCCCCCTTTGAGACGGTCCAACGGGTTCTCGCCCACCGCGATCCAGCCGAACTCCACGGCGCCTTGTGTGGTGCCCTGTGTATCGCCATCCCCTCGGGGGATCCGGCGTGGTGGAATCAGCTCATGGGCGAAGCGCCCGCCACCCCCCTAGACGCCGCCACCCAGGCCATGCTGCAACAACTCTACACCGCTACCCGCTGCCAACTGGACGACGATCGCCTGACCTTCAATCTGCTCTTGCCCACCGACGATCTTTCCCTGGAGGCTCGCACCCACTGCCTGGGACGCTGGTGTCAGGGCTTTCTGTTCGGTCTGGGGGTGGCCGGCGTGTCGGGGGAGAACCAGTTGCCCGCCGAAGTGCGGGAATTCATTGTCGACGTCAACAAAATCGCCCAGGTGGGCTTTGTCGATGTATCCCTCCAAGACGACGACGAAGCCGACGAAACTGCCTATGCCGAAATCGTCGAATACTTGCGCATGGGGGTGTTGCTCACCCGTCAGGAACTCGCCCCCCGCCCCCCCCGGGGCACCCGTTACCTCCACTGAAGGTGCCTCGATGAACCGACAATCTTGGGATCTCCTCATCGTGGGAGGAGGGCCAGTGGGCACCTCCTTGGCCGTGGCCCTGGCGGGTAGGGGGCTGCGCTTGGCGCTACTCGACGCCCGGGGGCCCGGGTCTTGGGGCCAGGGCGACGGGCGGGCCTTGGCCTTGGGCTACGGCAGTCGCCGGATCTTGGAGGCTTTGGGGGTGTGGTCTGAACTGGCCGATCCCACCCCCATCAGAAAAATCGTCGTCTCCGACCGGGGCCACTGGGGGCGGGCCCACATCACCGCCGCCGACGGTGGGTTGGATGCCCTGGGCTATGTGGTTCGGGCCGGTCAGTTGGCCCTGGCCCTGGAGCGCCGCTTGGCGGCGTGCGCCGACGTGGAGCGTCTTTGCCCCGCTGTGGTGGAGGACGTGGCCCTGGGCGTCGATGGCGCCCAGGTGGTGGCGACGACCCCCCGGGGACAATTGATGTTGAACACTCAGTTGTTGGTGGCCGCCGATGGCGTCCATTCCGCGGTGCGCACCCAACTGGCCTTGGCCACCCGCCGTCGCGCCTATGGCCAGGGGGCAGTGGTGAGCGAGCTCACCCTGCGTCGCCCCCTGGAGGGCACGGCCCTGGAGCGCTTTACCCGGGAGGGGGCCGTGGCGTTGTTGCCCCTGGACGATCACCGCGGCACGGTGATCTGCACGGTGTCTAACGCCCTCCAGGCCCGCCTGATGACCCTGGACGACTCGGGGTTTGAGCGCTTTCTCCACAGCCGCTTCGGCGATTGTCTCGGGGTTGTGGACGCCCTGGGTCCGCGTCACAGTTACCCCTTGACCCGGGTCGAGGCCGCCGACGGGGTGCGCAGCCGCTTGGCGATCATCGGCAATGCCGCCCACACCCTCCACCCCATCGCCGGCCAGGGGCTCAACCTTGGCATGCGGGATGTGGCCGCCTTGGCCCAAGTGGTGGCCGAGGCCCAAGTGGCTGGCCTCGACTGGGGCAGTCGCCCGATTTTGTCGCGCTACACCCGCCTGCGCTGGCGCGACCAGCGCTGTACCTTGGCCTTCACCGAAGGCCTGTTGGACGTATTCGCCCCTTCTGGATGGCCCTTTGCCCTGGCCCGCAACCTGGGCTTGACGGCCTTTGACCACGCTCCCTGGATCAAGGGTAAGCTGGCCCGTCGGGCCATGGGCCTCGCGCCCCCTCTGCTGCCGTTGATGGCCGGTGAACCCTTGCCGGCCGCGGGTGGTTAACCGCCCGCGGCCTTTGTCATACCCCGGCATTCCCTCCCTTCCCGAGCCGATGTCCCCGCCACTATTCCCCCCGGTTGGGGAATAATTTTGTTGCACTGCGGTCTCTACACCCGTGGCGACGGACAGATGGGGCATAATGGGCCCCCCTGTCGACGCACCCATACCAACAAGCTCAGCATCGCCCGCCCTTGACCGCAGACCATAACCCTCGGAGAAGCGACGATGTTTCCTCGTCTGACCTCACTGGTAAGCCCCGCTATTGCCCTGTGTTTCGCCGGGCCGCCCGCCTCTTGCGGCGGCCTCGGTTGGAGCACCCCCTGAGATGTTGGCCGTCCGTCGCAGCCTGTTTGCCTTGGCCGTTATCGGCACCCTCATCGCCCTGACCGCAATCTTGGTAAACGCCCTGGGCGTCGATGGCAGCTTTGGCCTCGAGTGGGCCATGGTGGCGCTATTCATTTGCCAGATGCCCTGGGCCATCATCGGTTTTTGGAATGCCATCATCGGTCTAGCCGTCCTCCACGGTCACCGTTCCCCCTTGTCCCTACTGTTGCCGTGGTGGCGACAAGTCGATCCCCAGGCCCCGCTGACGACCCGCACCGCGGTGATTATGCCGGTCTACAACGAGGACCCCGAGCGGGTGTTTCGCCACTTGGCCACGGTGGTGGAGAGTTTGGACGCCACCGGTTGGGAAGCCGCCTTTGAGATCTTTTTGCTCAGCGACAGCGACGACCCCACCATCCTCGCCGAGGAGGAGCGGCGCTTCGAGGCTTGGCGGCAAAGGACTCCCGGGGGGGCGGCGCGCCTCCACTATCGGCGGCGCGCCACCAATGTGGGCAAAAAGGTGGGCAACGTCTGGGATTTCCTCGAGCGCTGGGGGGCTAGCTTTGAACACTTCGTCATTTTGGACGCCGACAGTGTCATGGCGGGCGCCACCTTGGTGAGGTTGGTCCAGATCATGGAGGCAAAGCCAAAGATCGGTATCCTCCAGACCTTGGTAGTGGGGCTGCCCACCGTGAGTCCCTTCGCCCGCATTTTCCAGTTTGGCATGCGCCACAGCATGCGGGCCTACACGGCCGGCAGTGTCTGGTGGCAGGGGCCCGACGGGCCCTATTGGGGTCACAACGCCATCATTCGCACCCGGGCCTTTTGCGACCACTGTAGGCTCCCGGTGCTCCCCGGCAAGCCCCCCCTGGGGGGCGCCATTTTGAGCCACGACCAGGTGGAAGCGACCCTGATGCGCCGGGGGGGATTTGACGTTTGGGTGATCCCCGAAGAGGGGGGAAGCTACGAAGAAAATCCCCCCCACTTACCCGCTTTCCTCAAACGCGATCTGCGCTGGTGTCAGGGCAATATGCAGTACTTCAAGCTCCTGGCCCACCCCGGCCTGCGGCCCATGGGGCGCCTGCAACTGGCCTTGGCCATTGTCATGTATACCGCCGCCCCCTGTTGGTACGGGTTTATGGCCCTGGGGCTATTGGCCCTGGTGACCACCGGCGCCGCACCGGTGGGGGAAGGTGGGTTTGCCACCGCCGTGGGATTGTTCGCCGCGGTGATGACCATGGTCTTTGCCCCTGTGGTGGCGGGCTTTGTCGACGTGTTGCTCCGCCCCGCCGCCCGCCGCGCCTACGGTGGCGGCCAACGGTTGTGGCAAGGGTTGAGCCTGCAGCTGGGGTTTTCACTGCTCCTGGGACCCGCCATGGCTTTGATCCACACCCTGTTTATCCTCGGGCTACCCTTTGGGCGCCAGGTGGTGTGGGGGCGCCAGCAACGGGACAGCTGTGCGGTGTCTTGGGGTAGCGCGCTAAGGAGCTTTTGGCCCCAACTGGTGGTGGGCAGCGGCATGCTCCTGGCCCTGGGGTATCTCGCCCCCCATCTGCTGCCCTGGGGGCTGCCGGTGGTATTGGGGCTGGTGCTGGCGATTCCCTTTGCCCGCTGGACTTCCCTGGAGGCGTTTGGGCAATGGTTGACGCGCCGCGCCTTGTGCGCCATTCCCGAGGAAATTCACCCCCCCTACGAGGTGCGGCGTTTGGGCCTTGCCGCCGTGGACCTCAACCCCCTCCCCGGCGATTCA
>JBHJHK010000292.1:0-2919 GCA_050330975.1 Candidatus Competibacterales bacterium
CAAGAAGGACCCTCCAGAAGACTCCAGATCTGGAAAGAGAACACGTAGCATCTCGAGAAAAAGTCTAATGGCGTAAAACAAGGTCGGAATGGTCTATCAAGGGACCTAGTCCGGGTGGTGGTTGTCACGGGGGGGGGGGGCGGCTTGGGGGGCGACGATGCTGCGGGCCAGCCCCAGGGCGTGGTCGTCGTCCTCGGCGTAGTGGGCGGTGACCCCTGAGGGGCGGCAGTGGACGTCGGCCCCCCCCAAGTCTTCGGGGCTGACGTCTTCTCCAGTGGCGGCCTTGACCAAGGGCGGCCCCCCCAAAAATACCGTGCCCTGGCGTTTGACGATCACCGCCTGGTCGGCCATGGCGGGGATATAGGCCCCCCCGGCGGTGCAGGAGCCCATGACCACGGCGATTTGGGCGATGCCCGCCGCCGACAGCTTGGCCTGGTGGTAGAAAATCCGCCCAAAGTGGTCCCGGTCGGGAAACACCTCGTCTTGGTTGGGGAGGTGGGCCCCGCCGGAGTCCACCAGATAAATGCAGGGCAAATGGTTTTGCCAGGCGATCTCCTGGGCCCGGAGGTGCTTTTTCACCGTCAGGGGATAATACGTTCCCCCCTTGACCGTGGCGTCGTTGGCGACGATGACGCAGGTTCTGCCCGACACCCGACCAAGGCCGGTGACCATCCCCGCCGAGGGCACTTCATCGTCGTAGAGCCCCCAGGCGGCCAGCTGGGACAGCTCTAGAAACGGTGCGCCGCGATCCAACAACAAATCGATGCGCTCCCGGGCCAGGCGCTTGCCCCGCTCCCGCTGGCGGGCGATGGCCGCCTCCCCGCCTCCCTGGGCCAGCTTCGCCACGGCGGCGGTCAAGGCCGCCACCCGCTGATCCATGGCACGGGCCCGGCGGCAGAACTCCTCGCCCCCGGGGTCGACGGCGCTGGTGAGGGGCGTCATGGGGCGGGGGCCGCGGCCACGTTCAAGCGGTCTCCTTGAACAGTTCTCGGCCGATGAGCATCCGGCGGATCTCCGAAGTGCCGGCGCCGATCTCGTAGAGTTTGGCGTCCCGCAGCAATCGCCCGGTGGGGTAGTCGTTGATATAGCCATTCCCCCCCAGGCATTGGATGGCCTCTAGGGCCATCCAGGTGGCCTTTTCCGCGGCGTAGAGGATCGCCCCGGCGGCGTCCTTGCGGTTTACCTCGCCCCGGTCGCAGGCGGCTCCCACGGCGTAGACGTAGGCGCGACAGACGTTCATGGTGGTGTACATATCCGCCAGCTTGCCCTGCATCAGCTGGAAGGTGCCGATGGGTTGGCCAAATTGCTCCCGCTGGTGGACGTAGGGCAGCACCACATCCAAGCAGGCCCGCATAATGCCCAGGGGCCCGGCGGCCAGCACCGCCCGCTCGTAGTCCAGCCCCGACATGAGGACCTGGACCCCGCCGCCCACCTGCCCCAACACGTTTTCCCTGGGCACCGGGCAGTTTTCAAACACCAACTCGCCGGTGTTGGAACCCCGCATCCCCAGCTTGTCGAGCTTTTGGGCCCGGGAAAAGCCCTCGAAGTCCCCCTCGACGATAAATGCCGTGATGCCCTTGGGGCCCTTGTCGGGGTCGGTCTTGGCGTAGACCACCAGGGTGTGGGCGTCGGGGCCGTTGGTGATCCACATCTTGTTGCCATTGAGGAGGAAATAATCCCCCTTGTCGACGGCCCGCAGCCGCATGGAGACCACATCGGAGCCCGCGCCCGGCTCACTCATGGCCAAAGCGCCGATGTGGCGCCCCTCGATGAGGGGGGGCAAATAGCGCTGGCGCTGGGCGGGGGTGCCGTTGAGGCGGATTTGATTGATGCACAAATTGCTGTGGGCCCCGTAGGACAGCCCCACCGCCGCCGAGGCGCGGCTGATCTCCTCCACCGCCACCATATGGGCCAAATAGCCCATGTTGCTGCCGCCGTATTCCTCCTCGACGGTGATGCCGTGGAGGCCCAGGTCCCCCATTTGCCGCCACAGCTCCAGGGGAAAGGCGTTGTCCCGGTCGATATCGGACGCCACGGGCGCGATGGTGTCTTGGGCAAAGCGCTGGACCATGTCCCGCAGGGCGTCGATGGACTCCCCTAGATTACAGTTCAAGGTAGGATAGTGAATCATGACTCGAGCTCCTCGACGGCCAGCCGCCGATGGATAAATCGTCAGTGGTAATGGATCAACGGTGTTTAAAGTCGGGGGGACGCTTCTCCACAAAGGCCGTCATCCCCTCCCTTTGATCTTCCAGGGCGAACAGGCTGTGGAACAGCCGCCGCTCGAAGCGCAGCCCCTCGCCTAGGGTGGTTTCATAGGTCCGGTCGACGCACTCCTTGGTGAGCATGGCCACGGGCTTTGAGAACCCGGCGATGGTGGCGGCGGCCTCTAGGGCTTCGGGGACCAGGCGCTCCAGGGGCACCACCCGGGACACCAAGCCACAGCGCTCGGCCTCGGTGGCGTCCATCATCCGCCCGGTGAGGCACAGATCCATGGCCTTGGACTTGCCCACAAAGCGGGTCAGGCGTTGGGAGCCCCCCATACCGGGCATGACGCCGATTTTGATCTCCGGCTGGCCGAATTTGGCGTTGTCGGCGGCGATGATAAAGTCGCACATCATGGCCAACTCGCAGCCCCCCCCCAGGGCGTAGCCGGCCACGGCGGCGATGACGGGCACGCGGGCCTCGGCCACACAGGCCCAGTCGGCGAAGTAATCCGCCCGGTACATGGCCTGGTAGCTCTGGGGCAGCATCTCTTTGATGTCGGCCCCGGCTGCAAAGGCTTTTTCAGAACCCGTCAGCACAATGCAGCGCACGCCTGCGTCACTCTCCAAATCGTCGAGCGCGCGGCCGAGTTCATCGATGAGTTGGGCGCACAGCGCGTTCAGCGCTTTCGGGCGGTTGAGCGTAATTAATCCA